>JANMQW010000206.1:0-13492 GCA_031370725.1 Novosphingobium sp. | reverse complement strand
CAGCGGATGCCGCCATCAGCCCGATCGCCAGCAAAGCGCGCGCGCGGATCACCAATCGGCCCTTACAGCGCGGACAGCGTCGATTGAAACCGCACGGCGCCCAGCCAGCATCGCGGTGACCGCAGCCGCCAGCACCAGCGCACCAATGACCGAACCCATCAGGCCGAAGGGGAACCGCGTGCTCATCGTCCAGTTGAACGACTGCGGATTGACGACATGAATCAGTACCTGGCTGAGGCCGACACCAAGCAGCACGCCCGACACGCTGCCGACCAGCCCCAGCAGCGCCCCCTCCCAGCCGAGCATGGCAATGATCTGGCGGGGACTGACGCCGATATGGCGCAGCATTCCAAATTCGCGGGTTCGCGCCAAGGCTTGCGCCGATGCGGTCGCTGCCACGCCCGCCAGCCCCACCACGATCGCGACGGCCTCTAGCAAGTAGGTGATCGCAAAGCTGCGATCAAACAGCGACAATGCGAAGCGACGCAGCACGGCGGGTTCGGCGGTCTGAACCCGTGGCCTCAGGGTAGGTGGCAAGGACGCGATCAGCGCCCGGCTGACGTCTGCGGCTTTCGCTCCAGGCGCAATGATGATCATTGCTGAATCGCGATCCGTATCGCCGGTCAGGCGATCATAGTCCTTGCTCTCGATTGCAATCGCACCTTGCTGCCGGGCGTAATCGCGCCATATCCCTGCCACCGCAAAGCGCTGGCCTTGACCGACAGGAAGGCTGATTTCGTCGCCCGTGGTTAGTCCCAACAAGCGGGCGGCGGGTTCAGACAGCCATACCGGAACTACGCCCTGCGGGACTGAAACCGGCCTACCGACCAGCGTCATCGTTTCCATAGCGGGCAGATCGGGCGTCCAATCAGCTCCATCGGCGGCCGGTCGGCGGCAAGTGCGAGCGGCACTTGCCGACTAAAGATGATCTGCTTGACCCCGCTTACCTGCGCCAGCTTGTTTTGGGCGACGAGGTCAAAGCCCCCCGAGCCTGGATCGGTCCGCAGATAGAGATCGCCGCTCAAAACATCTCCGAGCCATTCATCGACCGCGCCGCGAAAGCTGGTGACCATCACCGCCATGGCAATCATGAGCGCCGTGCTGGCGACGATCCCACTCAACGCGGTTGCCGCCGCGCCGGGTGCCCCTTGAAGATGCTGGACAGCCAGATCGAAATTAAACGCGCCGCTGGGTCGTTTGGTCAACGGCATCAGCAGCAGGCGTGCGATTGCTGGCATCGTCGCGATCCCCGCGGCGAGCAGCAGGCCCACCGACAAATAGCCGAACAGCGGCAGCCGCGCGACCGCCGGCATGAAGGCGGCGCCGATGCCAATCGTGAGAAGCACAAGCGGCAGCCACAGCCGCGCCGAAGTGCGCGGATCGATTGCATCGCCGACATTCTTGAGCGCGACGGCGGGGGCTGCGCGTGCCCCCTGTAGGGCAGGAAGGATGCTGCCACCAATCGCCGCTGCAATCCCGAGCGCAAAGAAAAGAAAAGCTGCTGTGGGCGCAAAAATCAGCGCTGGTGGCGCGTCACCGAAATAGCCGCCGCCCAGATCCCCGCCTAGAAATGCAAGAGCCCCCTTTGCCAGACCATACCCGATCAGCAATCCCAAGGTTGCTCCGAGAATGCCGGCTAGCGCGCCTTCAATCGCGACCAGCGCGGTCACTCCGCGTTTTTGCATGCCCAAGGTGCGCAGCAAGGCAAAGGCCTGAAGGCGGCGCGCGACCGAGAGCGACTGGGTGGCGTAGACGAGAAAGCTCCCCGTCAGCAGTGCCACCAGGGCCAGCATGTCGAGATTGACGCGATACGCGCGCGACAGTGCATCGCTCTGCATCGTTTGATCATCGCTGTCGCTCAGCAAGGCGCCCGGCGGGAGCAGTGGAGCAAGCCGCTCGCGGACGACACCAGCATCGGCGCCTTCAGCGAGTTTCAGATCGATCCGGTCAATCCGCCCCAATCGGCCGAATCCAGCTTGGGCCGCGGCAATATCGATGACGCCCAACCGCTGTCCCTCAGCGACCGCCGACAGTACACCGCGAACGACCATTATACGAGTTCGGCCGTTGGCACTGATCGGCAGGCTATCGCCGACCTTGATCCGCGCTGCAGCAAGCGCCGCACGTGACAAAAACAGGGTGTCTTCAGCAAACAAATCATCACCGCCGGTCCCGGGACCGCTTGCACTGATGCCAATCGTGGTCGGCGTGACATTGGCTGCGCGAATGACATCGAGGCCCAACAGCGCAAACGCTTCACCCCGCGCATCGACCGCCTTGAGCAACACCACCGGACTGGCATCCGCGACGCCTTCGACCATCGCGATCCGGCCGTAGAGCGATTCATCAAGCCCGAGCGGCCCGGCAGCCTTGATCTGAAGATCGGCCGCACCGTTGACGGTTCGGATTGCTTGCCCGAACGAAGTCAGGGCTGACCCATTGACCAGATGCACCGCAAATCCCAGCGCCACACCCACCGCTATCGCGACCACCGCCATTACAATGCGCACCGGATGCTGACGCCACTCGCCGGCAATCATCCAACGGAGCGCCATGTCAGCCATTGGGACCGATCAGCCCCGTTGGTGTCAGCAGCATTACGCGATCGGCAATCTCTGCCGCTGCAACCGAATGCGTCACGAGCACCCCCGCGGCACCGCGCTGGCGCGTGGCGTCCGCGAAAAGTTTCAGGATTCGCGCTGCCGTTTCGGGATCGAGATTGCCGGTGGGTTCGTCGGCAAGGATCAATGCGGGCTCATGAACCAGCGCCCTGGCGATCGCCACACGCTGTAACTCACCTCCCGAAAGATCGCGCGCATAATCGTCGCCGCGGGTCGCGAGCCCAACCAGGTCAAGCATCGCGTCGGAGCGTCTGATTGCCTCGCCCTCCGCGACGCGGCCAATCGCAAGCGGCAGCGCGACATTCCGCCGCAGGGTTAGATAGGGCAGAATGTGAAAGGCCTGGAACACAAAGCCGATCCGTCGGCGGCGCAGATCCGTCAAACCGCGTTCGTCCAGCGCGGCGAGGCGCTCACCGTCGATCACCACTTCGCCGCCGTCGGGCCTGTCGAGGCCCGCAATCATATTGAGCAAGGTCGATTTGCCCGATCCCGATTCTCCAATGATCGCCACCAATTCGCCCGGCGCGACGTCCAGGGTCAGTCCGCAAAAGAGCTCGCGTCCGCCGGGAACCGTTTTTCGCAACGCGTCGATATGAAGACGAGAGATCATTGGTTTCAGGTTTGCTCAACGCCGACCGGGTTTTGCGCATCGGCATTTCTAACAATCAAAAGGGACATCACGGGTGTCACGATACGGCTTAGAAGTGTGAATGAACCAATCCGAGGATGATCACTCACGCCAGTGGTGCGTAGAGCGGCGAACCCGACAAGGCGAGTGGTAACAGACCCCCGATCGCGGCCACCGAGTCAGCAGGACCGGGAGGAAGCGGATCTCGCCCGAATGAGCCGAGTGATCCTGCCTCACCCGCCTCAGTCGTGCCTGAGTTGTTGAGCGCAGCTTTTTTCGGAAAGCCACCTTGCGGTTCATGATGCGATATCGGAGGAGTTTTCTTTTTAAGGTTTGCAATGTCTGATCACGTGAAAGTCCTGCTTCAGTACCTGCTGCCCAAGCAGCGTCTGACCACCTTCGCCGGTCGTGTTGCCGGAGCGCGGGGAGGTTCGATGACGACCCGTCTGATCCGCTGGTTTGTGGGCAAATATGGCGTTGATATGAGCGAAGCCGCGAATCCGGACCTTGGTAGCTACAAGAGCTTCAATGATTTCTTCACCCGCCCACTCAAAGCTGGAGCGCGCCCGCTCGCGGCCGCCGATTTCATCTGCCCGGTTGATGGCGCGATCAGCCAATTCGGCGCCATCGACGACCATCACATCCTGCAGGCCAAGGGCCATCGCTTTAGCACCACCGAACTGGTCGGCGGCGACAACGCGCTGGCCGCCGAATTCCGCAACGGCAGCTTCGCCAATCTCTACCTGTCGCCAAAGGACTACCACCGTTTGCACATGCCCTGTGACGGCAAGCTTACGCGCATGATCTACGTACCGGGCGCGCTGTTCTCGGTGAATCCGATCACCGCGCGCGGCGTGCCGAAACTGTTCGCGCGCAACGAGCGTGTGGTGTGTGTGTTCGAATCGCCAGAATACGGTCCATTCGTGATGGTGCTGGTCGGCGCCACCATCGTCGGCAGCATGGCAACTGTGTGGCACGGCATCGTCAATCCAAAGCGCACCACCAAGGTGTCCGAATGGACTTATGCAGACCAATCGATCGTATTGAAAAAAGGCGAAGAAATGGGCCGCTTCCTGCTCGGCTCGACGATCGTGATGTTATTCAAGCTGGACACCATCGCCTTCAACGCAGATTGGGCGCCCGAACGGCCTGTGCGCCTTGGTGAACTGATGGGCAATCGCCCCGCCTGAGCAGCTTCTGGCGCCATAGGCTTCTGCTGACAGTGAAAGTCCTCCATCGGCAGCAGCCAACAAGGAAAATGTTATCGCCATCGCTGCGATCATGGACCCAATCTCGGGACCCTCCGATCACAGCAAGACTTTCGCACGGCACCAGTCCAGCCATCGCCTTGCGCGAGGCGTTGTCTGCAGATTGTGCGCACGCCATCCCCTTGACCGATCACTAACCCGCCTCTAAGGCGCAAAAACGGCTGATTTACTTGCATTTCAGTTGCCTTCGCGGGCGTAGCTCAATGGTAGAGCAGAAGCTTCCCAAGCTTACGACGAGGGTTCGATTCCCTTCGCCCGCTCCATCGCCCCCTCTGCGAGCAGAAATGTTTTCCTCCGGGCGCCAATCCGTTAGAACGCGCCATGTCGAATACCCCGCAGTCCGTTAAGGCATCTTTTGAGGGCGTCCCGCCGATCCTCGGTGAGGCGCTTGCCGCGCGCGGCTATGCCGAGCCGACTCCGGTTCAGGCGGCCGTGCTCGAAGACGAAGCGCGCGGACGCGATCTGGTTGTTTCGGCGCAGACCGGCTCGGGCAAGACCGTCGCGTTCGGCATGGCGATGGCGACCGAGCTATTGCAAGACAACGGCACGATCGAGCCTTCGCGAACCCCGCTGGCGCTGGTGATTGCGCCAACCCGCGAGCTGGCCATGCAGGTCGGCCGCGAGCTGGCTTGGCTCTATGACAAGACCGGGGCGCGGGTCGCCATCTGCGTCGGCGGGATGGACCCGCAAAAGGAACGCCGCAGCTTGCAGGGCGGCGTGCATATCGTAATTGGGACGCCGGGGCGGCTACGCGACCACCTTGAGCGCGGCGCGCTAGACCTCTCCGCCTTGCGCACGATCGTGCTCGACGAGGCCGACGAGATGCTCGACATGGGGTTTCGCGAGGATCTTGAGGAAATCCTCGATGCTACTCCCGAGACGCGGCGCACGATGCTGTTCTCGGCAACTATACCGCCGCCGATTGCCAACCTGGCGCGGCGTTATCAGCGCGATGCGCTGCGTATCTCGACCGTCGGCGACGATCGCGGGCACGGCGACATCGCCTATCAGGCAGTGACCGTCGCGCCCGCAGAAATCGAACAGGCCGTGGTCAATCTGCTACGCTTCCATGAAGCCGAGACCGCGATGCTGTTCTGCGCCACGCGCGAAAACGTCCGCCGGCTCCACGCCACGTTGTACGAGCGTGGGTTCCACGTTGTCGCGCTGTCGGGCGAGCATTCGCAGCAGGAGCGCAACACGGCGTTGCAGGCCTTGCGCGACCGCCGGGCGCGCGTGTGCGTCGCCACCGACGTCGCCGCGCGCGGGATCGACCTACCTACGCTGAGTCTGGTGGTCCATGTCGAGTTGCCGCGCGATGCCGAAGTCTTGCAACACCGCTCGGGCCGCACCGGGCGGGCGGGCAAGAAGGGCACCGCGATCCTGATTGTGCCGTATCCGCGGCGCAAGCGCGTCGAGGGGATGCTGCGTGGGGCCAAGATCCAGGCCGAATGGATTTCCGCTCCCGCGCCCGAAGCAATCCACGCGCAGGATCGTCAGCGGTTGCTCGAAGCGTTGCTCGCCCCGGCCGAATTCGACGACGAGGATCGCGCGATTGCCTCGCAGTTGCTGGCTGAGCGCAGCGCGGAGGACATCGCCGCCGCGCTGGTTCAGGCCCATCGTGCCGCCATGCCCCAGCCCGAGGAGCTGACCGAGAACACCCCTGCGGCGCGCACCGCGGCGCAAGCCGAGCGCCATCGCCCCGGGTTCGATGACACCGTGTGGTTCCGGATGGACCTGGGCCGCCGCCAGAACGCCGACCCGCGCTGGATTCTGCCGCTGCTGTGCCGACGCGGCCACATCACCCGCAACGAAATCGGCGCGATCCGTATCGGCATCCACGAAACCCACTTTCAGGTGCCCCGTGCGATCGCCGCGCGCTTTGCCGACGCGGTCGCGCGCACCGCCTCGGGATCGGCTGAGGACGGCAGCGAAGTGCGGATCGAAGTTGCGCCCGAAGAGGGTAGCGGCGGCGGCGGCGAACGCCACGTGCCGCGTTCCGATATGCGCCAAAACCAGCCCCAAAAGCCGCAACCGGTCAAGCGCGCGACGCTGGCGCCCTCGACCAAAGAACATGCGCCCCAATCTGCCACCAAGCGGCCCGGTCCGAGCCGGCCGAAACCCAACCGGCACAATCCGCATAAGCCCAAGAATTTCCGCAAACCGGGGTGACCCCAGTTCGACTAGGCGAAGTGCAACCGCCGGTATTTGCCACGGAAATAGAGCAGTGGATCGCGGCGCGGTTCGAACTGGGCGCGAACGACTTTGCCGATCAGGATGAAATGATCCCCCGCCTCTTGCACCGCATAGCGCGTGCATTCGAAGCTGCCGAGCGACCCATCGAGCAACGGAACTCCGGTCTCGCCGGGTGACCAGGCTGTCGCCGAAAAGCGATCGACGTCCTTGCCGGCAAAACGGTTCGACGCCGGTTGCTGGCCGATCTGGAGCACGTTGACCCCGAAATGCGAGGCCTCGCGCAGGATCGGTGCCGAGGTGGCGGTGTTGGCGATGCAAACCAGCAGCAGCGGGGGATCGAGCGAGACCGAGGTAAAGCTGTTTGCGGTCAGGCCGATCGGCCGCCCCTCGGCGTCGGTGGTCGTAACGATGGTGATCCCGGTCGCGAAGCAGCCCAGCCCGTCGCGCAATGTGCGCGCATCCGAACCAGCGCGGAACTCGGTTGCTTCGCGGGGCTGCTTGCGCTCGAGAAAATCGAGCAGGAGGCCGAGGAACGCCTCGCTGCGGTCGGTCACGACAAGCAGATCGGCGTCTGCCACTTCGGCGCTTTCGCCGTTTGGCAAGGCGTCGTCGAATGCTTGCGCTTGGGGCGCGCGTTGCATCCATGACAGCCCGCCGCGCACCACCAGAGTTGGCAACTTGAGTTCGGGAGCCGCGGCAAACAGGCGCTCGGGCACCTGCTCGATCGGAAACGCGCCCAGCGTACGCTCGTCCCAGTTGGCCGCACCGCGCGAGGCGCGCAGCCGTTCGGCGATCTCCCCGGCGAGCGCCGGATCGGTCTGGACCGGCATGTCGACCAGCACCAGCCCCGCAGCCAGGTTGGCCGCATCGGTTGCCAGCGCGGCGACCGCGATCCAGCCGCCCAGCGTCGCCGCCACCAGCACGGGGCGCGAGCCCATCTGCGCCAGAACTGCGCGCAGATCATCGACATGCGCGTCCAGATCGTAGCGTCCGTCGCTGGGCCATTCGCTGCCGCCATGGCCGCGCAGATCGAGGCTGACGACATATCGCCCGGCGCGGACCAGACCCTCGGCCACCGTCGACCACACCTCGCGCGTCTGGCCCGCACCGTGGACCAGCAGAATCGCAGGATCGTGCGGGTCACCCGAGACCTCCGCCTCAAGCCGGACTCCACCAAACCCCTTGAACGCGATTACCGTCATCCCCGCCCCCGATAGCCGGCAACGCCCTGATCGGGCAGCCATAATTCCGCCGGCGGCGCGCCCGATTGCCAGAACACGTCGATCGGAATGCCGCCGCGCGGATACCAATATCCGGCAATCCGCAACCAGCGCGGTTGCATTTCCGCTACGAGCCGCTGGCCGATCCCGACGGTCACATCCTCGTGAAATCCGGCGTGATTGCGGAATGCGCCAAGGAACAGCTTGAGCGATTTTGATTCGACGATGGTTTCGCCCGGCGCATAGTCGATCACCAGATGGGCGAAATCGGGCTGGCCGGTTACCGGGCACAGCGAAGTGAACTCGGGCGCGGCAAAGCGCACGGCATAGAGCGTTCCCGCGCGCGGGTTGGCGACGTAATCGAGCACCGCAGCCTCGGGCGATTGGGGCAGCGAACTGGCTTGGCCGAGGTAGCGGGTTGGCGGGTTTTGTGGCATCGCCGCCGCCATGCCCGCGCCGGGCGGCGAAGTCGAGACCACGGTTCGGCGCAAATGCCGGGGCGTCGACCGTTGGAGTGCGGCGATTCAGCCGCTGTTAAAGCGCCCGCCTGCTGGGCCTGGAGTACGATGACGAGATCGACGAATCGAGCGACGACGTCCCTGCTGCGCGCGATGTTTGCAGCACTGCTGGCGCTCGCCCCCGCGGTCGCTGCCGCGCAGGACGGGCAGTTTGACTTGCGCACCCGGACCAGCCCCTCGCCTGAGCCGACAGTCGTCGGTCCGGTCGATCCCGATACGCCGACGGTGCGCACCCGTCCGCGGCCAGTGCCCGAAATCGTGCTGCCACCGACTTCGGTGCAGCCAAGTCCTTTGCCAACTCCGGCCGTGGAGGCGAGGACGTCGCGCACCGCCCCTGCCAGAGCCGCCCCGGGCAGTGGGATGTTGCCCGCCGCTGCCCGCCTGCCGCGTGCCAACGCTGCCCCGCTGGCACCGTTGGCGGGTGCGGCACCCCCGCCCCTGCCGGCACCCTCTTCCGCCACGCCATCGGCAAACCCGGCTGCCCCAGCCCAGCCCGGCGCTTACCAGGCGCGCGATCTGAACGTCGTTGCGCGCGCGCCCGGGATCGGGTTGTGGCTCGGCCTGGCAACACTCATGCTGTTGCTGGTGGGTGGAGCGTGGATGGCGTGGAGCCGGCATTTTCGTCATCGCGCCCGAGCCCTGCCCGCCCCCGTTGTCGAAAGACCACGGGTCGCGCACCCGGCGCGAGCCCCCGCAGCCGCCCCGCCCGAGACATCGGCGATAGCGATCAGCAGCGTGCTCCACCTTGCGCTCCAGGCTACGCGGATGAGCGCGACCCTGGTCAACACCACGCTCTCGTATCGGCTGGTGGTGACCAACCGCGGGGTCCGGCCGCTCCACGACGTGTTCATCGCCGGCGACATGATCGCCGCGCACGCCTCGCGTTCGAACAGCGAACAGTTGGGCCCAGTGGGCACTTCGCTCCCCGAACTTCACCGCATCGCTACCCTCGCCCCTGGCGAAAGCGTGACGCTGGGCGGCGACATCCGGTTGCCGTTGGTCTCGATCACCCCGATCCGGCGTGGCGACGCTGCACTGTTCGTCCCGCTCGCGCGGCTGCGTGGGCACGCAAAGGACGACGCCGGGGCGACCGTCGAGGGCGGCGGCACCTTCCTGGTCGGGCAAGAACCCGGCGCCAGCAAGCGGCTCCAGCCGTTCCGGCTCGATCTGGGGCCACGCAACTATTCGCGCCTGGGCCAGCAGCTTCTCCCCGCGGCCTGATTTCCACGTTTTTGACCCTCGACGCGGCCTAATCGCGCGACTAAGCCTACTGCACTGGCCCGCGGCAGACGGGCGATCAGCAGGAGCGCACGCATGGAATCGCTGGTTTCGACCGAATGGCTGGCCAAGGAACTGGGGGCGAGCGATCTGCGCATCGTCGATGCCAGCTGGCACCTGCCCGATAGCGGCCGCGACGCCCCCGCCGAATACGAGGCCGGGCATATCCCCGGCGCGGTGTTCATGGATTTGCGCGATCTGATCGATACCTCGGCCGCTGCGCCTAACGCCCTGCCCCAACCCGAAAAATTTGCCAGCCGGATGCAGAGCCTGGGCCTCGGCGACGGCAGCCGGATCGTTCTTTACGACGACAGCCCACTCAAGACCGCGTCGCGCGCATGGTTCATGCTGCGTATGTTCGGTGCGCACGATGTCGCCATTCTCGATGGCGGGATCGCCAAGTGGAAGGCCGAAGGGCGCCCGGTCCAGCAAGGCAAACAGACCCTGCGCCATCGTCACTTCACCGTGTGGCAGGACGATAAGAACGTCCGCACCAAAGCGGACATGCTCAAGAACCTGCACGAGCGCGCCGAACAGGTGGTCGATGCACGCGACGCGGGACGTTTCAGCGGCGAGACAGCCGATCCCCGTCCCGGCATGGCCAGCGGCCACATCCCCGGCGCGCGCAACGTGCCGCACACCGCGCTCTACAACACTGACGGCACGATGAAGAGCGCCGCCGAGCTCAAAAAGCTGTTCGCTGATGCCGGGGTCGATCTGGCCAAGCCAGTGGTGACGAGTTGCAACAGCGGCATGACCGCCAGCGCGCTGGCCTTCGGGCTCAACCGCGCGGGCAAGGAAGACGTCGCGCTGTATGACGGGAGCTGGAGCGAATGGGGCGCCGATCCGGACACCCCCAAGGCGACCGGGGCGGCTTGAGGAAACCCCATATCCAGGTTCCGCTCGTGCTGAGCCTGTCGAAGCACGTGAAGTGGGCGAACCTCGCGTGCGTGCTTCGACAGGCTCGGCAAGAGCGGGGTTGGTGAATGGCCACCGAAGGTAAAGATTTGCGTCCCGCCACCCGCTTGGTCACTGCGGGCCGCAAGCCCGAATGGACCGGCGCGGCGGTCAATCCGCCCGTGTGGCGGACCAGCACGCATCTTTATGAAAACTGCGCCGCGCTCGAAGCCGGGCGGCATGTCAACGCGGACGGCGTGTTCCACTACGGCGCGCGCGGCGGGCCGACCCAGTGGGCGCTGGCCGATGCGCTGACGTCGCTCGAGCCTGGTGCGGCCGGGACGATGCTTTACCCGACCGGTCTTGCCGCGCCGATCTGCGCGCTGCTTGCGGTGCTGAAGGCGGGCGACGAGCTGCTGGTGTCGGACAATTCCTACGATCCGACACGCACATTCGCTCAACGCTGGCTGCGCGACTTTGGCGTCACCACGCGGTTCTTCGATCCGCTCGACGTTGCGGGGTTTATCGCGATGATAAGCGATAAAAGCCGCGCGGTTCTGCTCGAAAGCCCGGGCAGCCTGACGATGGAAGTGTGCGATATCCCCGCGCTCGCCGCCGCCGCCAAGGCGCGCGGGCTGGTGGTGGTGCTCGACAACACCTGGGCCGGACCGACCGGCTTCAAGGCCATCGCCCACGGCGCAGACCTCGCCATCCTGGCGCTGACCAAGCACGTCGGCGGACATTCGGACCTGATGATGGGCAGCGTGACCGCGACCCCCGAATACTACCCACGGCTGCAGCGCAGTTCGCTCCAGCTTGGCCAACAAGCGTCGCCCGATGACTGCGCGCTGGCACTGCGGGGCTTGCGGACGATGGAAGTGCGGCTCGAACGCTCGACCGCCAGCGGGCTGCGCATAGCCCACTGGCTGAAAACCCGCGACGAGGTAGCGCAAGTGCTGTTCCCGCTGCTGCCCGATGCGCCCGGCCACGATCTGTGGAAGCGCGATTTCACCGGTGGCTGCGGCTTGCTCACTTTCGTCCTCAAGGGCCGTGACGAGCCAGCGCGCGCCCGGCTGATCGACGCGCTGAACCTGTTCGGCATCGGTTACAGCTGGGGCGGATTTGAAAGCCTGGCGCTTCCGGTGAACCCGGAACGCGACCGGACGGTGACCCCGTGGCCGCCCGCCGCCTGGGATCCAGCTGACCGCCACGCGGTGCGGCTGTGGGTCGGGCTGGAAGATCCCGCCGACCTGATCAGCGATCTGGCGCAGGGTTTTACGGCGATGGATGGCGCGGTGCGATAAAGCTGGCCTAACCCATGCCCAATCGATTTTGACTGGCGCCATCGCGTCTCGTCCATCATCTACCCCTAATGGCCTCGTTCACCCCCTTCATCGGCACCGTCCATCTGGTCGGTGCCGGACCCGGCGATCCCGATCTGCTCACCCTGCGCGCCGCGCGGCTGGTGATGGATACGCGGTTGATCGTCCACGATGGGCTGGTCGATCCCGCGATCCTGGCCATGGCCCGCCCCGCCTGCCGGATGATCTCGGTCGCCAAAAGCCGCGCGCGTCATTCGATGCCGCAAGACCAAATCAACGCGCTGCTGGTGCGTGAGGCGCTGCTCGGCAACGACGTGGTCCGGCTCAAAGGCGGCGACCCGTTCATCTTCGGCCGCGGCGGCGAGGAGCTTGAGGCGTGCCAAGCCGCAGGCGTACCCGTACAGGTCGTCCCCGGGGTCAGCGCCGCGCTGGGCGCCGCCGCTGCCGCGCGGATGGCGCTCACCCACCGCGAGGACGCCAGCGTGGTCAGCTTCGTTGCGGGCCAGTGCAAGGGTCTGTCCGACCAAAACTGGGCGGGCCTTGCTGGGGTCGGGCGAACGCTGGTGATTTACATGGGCGTCGCTTCAGCGGAAGCGATCGCGGCCAAGCTGATCGCCGATGGGCTGGCTGCGGATATGCCGATCGCGGTGATCGAGAACGCCAGCCGCCCCGAAATGCGCGTACTGCGCGCGTCGTTGCGCGACCTCGGCGCGCTCGTCACCGACCAACGCGTCAAGAGCCCCGCGCTGATCGTCATCGGCATGGTCGCCGCGCGCGGTCAGCACAACGCGTTGATCCCTATCGTGAAAGCTGCGGCATGAAGATACTGACCGGAAACGATCTCAAGAGCGGAGCGGTCGTCTGGTGGACGGGCAGCGGCTGGTCGCTTCATGTCGATGACGCCGCCGACGCGGGCGACCACGCCGACGCCATTCTTGCGCGCGAAGAAGCCGCACGCAACGTTAACGCCAGCTATGCGATCGAGGCTGCGAGCAGTGCCGATGGCGTCCGCCCCGCGCATATCAAGGAACGCATCCGCGCGCTCGGTCCCACCGTGCGCCCCGATCTCACACTCAAACCGGCCGATCCTGCGGCTGGGGAATGGGTTATCTGATGTACCAGTACGACACCTACGACCAGGCGATGGTCGATGCCCGCGTGAACGAGTTCCGCGATCAGGTCGCGCGGCGGCTGGCGGGGGACATGACCGAGGATCTGTTCAAGCCGCTGCGGCTCAAGAACGGACTGTATCTCCAGCTCCACGCCTATATGCTGCGCGTCGCGGTGCCCTATGGCACGCTGAGCGCGGCGCAACTGCGCGTGCTCGCGGATATCGCCGAGAAGTATGATCGCGGTTACGGCCATTTCACCACCCGCCAGAACATCCAGTACAACTGGATCAAGCTGGAGGAAGCCCCCGATATCCTCGCCGATCTCGCCAAGGTCGAGATGCACGCGATCCAGACCAGCGGAAACTGCATCCGCAACATCAGCAGCGATCAGTATGCCGGGGCCGCCGCCGACGAAGTGGTCGATCCGCGCCCCTA
>JANMQW010000031.1:0-4073 GCA_031370725.1 Novosphingobium sp. | reverse complement strand
GAATGCGGAATCGAGTTCGACCTGTTCGACGTCGCCGCGATCTTCAAATCGACGCCATATGTCGCCGATCTCAAGCCGGGCGGGAAGTTTGTCGCCAAAGATATGTACGACGCGGGTGGGGTCTACATGGTGATGAAGACGCTGCTCGACGGCGGCTTCCTCGATCCCTCGCCGATGACCGTCAGCGGCAAGACGCTGGGCGAAAACATTGAAGAAATCACCTGGAATCCCGACCAGAAGGTGATCTATTCGTTTGATAAACCATTGTCGCCAACTGGTGGCGTGGTCGGCCTGAAGGGCTCGCTTGCGCCCGAAGGGGCGATCGTCAAGGTTGCGGGGATGCACCGACTGGAGTTCACCGGCCCGGCGCGGGTGTTCGATTGCGAGGAGGATTGCTTCGCCGCGGTGGAGCAGCGCCTGATCCGCGAGGGCGAAGTCGTGGTGATCCGCTACGAAGGCCCCAAGGGCGGCCCGGGCATGCGCGAGATGCTCTCGACCACCGCCGCGCTTTATGGCCTGGGAATGGGCGAAAAAGTCGCGCTGGTAACCGACGGGCGCTTTTCGGGAGCAACCCGCGGCTTCTGCATCGGCCACGTCGGCCCCGAGGCGGCCGATGGCGGCCCGATCGCGCTGGTCGAAAACGGCGATACCATCGCGATCGATGCCGCGGCGGGAACGATCGACCTGCGGGTCTCGGAAGAGGTGCTGGCCGAACGGCGCCACGCCTGGCGTCCGCGGACCAACGACTATCAGTCGGGCGCGCTGTGGCGCTATGCCCAAAACGTCGGCCCGGCGAGCAAGGGCGCGCTGACCCATCCCGGAGCGAAGGCCGAGACGCATGTCTATGCGGATATCTGAGCTTTGGGCGGGCGTTGCGTGCGGCCTTCGACAAGCTCAGGCTGAGCGGATGTTGTGTTTTTCCGCATTCCCCAAGGCCCGCTCATGCTGAGCCTGTCGAAGCACGCACGTTTCGCTGGCCTTTTGATGCTGGCTTGCTGCTCTAAACCCTCGGTGAAGGAACCGCTTGGACAGGTGATTGCGTGCGCGCTCGATGGCGCGGTGAAGTTTGCCGATAATTGCACTCTCGAGAGAGTCGGCGCGCAGTTCGTTGTCCACCGGCCAGACGGAGGGTTCCATCGTATCGAAGCCGCCGACCTGGGCTTCCTAGCGATTGATGGTGCCGAATTGGCGACCGTGAACAACCTTCCCGATGGTAGCGCTGATGTCTCGATTGGCGATGCTCGCTACCACATTCCCTCCGATGCTCGCTGACCAGATCCTCACCGTCGCGCAGATGCGCGGGGCCGAGCAGGCGCTGATCGACGGCGGGACCAGCGCTTCGGCGCTGATGGATATCGCCGGACGCGGGGCGGGGGAGTGGGTCTGGCGGCTCTCGGGTGGGCGCGGGGCGACAGTACTGTGCGGCCCCGGCAACAACGGTGGCGACGGCTGGGTGATCGCCGAAGCGATCCGCGCGCGCGGCGGCGATGTGGCGGTGATCTGCCCGCATGAATCTGTAACCGATGCGGCGCGCAACGCCCGCTCGCTCTATCGCGGCGTGGTGATCGACGCGGCGACCTCACGCCTCGGCGAGGTGTTCGTCGATTGTCTGTTCGGCAGCGGTCTGGCCCGCGCTTTGCCAGCCGAGTGGGTCGACCTGATCGCTCGATTGGCGCGCGATCATCATGCCGCGGTGGCGATCGACCTGCCCAGCGGGGTCGAGAGCGACAGCGGGGCGGTGCTTAATCTGGGCCTGCCACATTACGACCTGACCGTGGCGCTGGGGGCTTGGAAGCATGCGCATTGGACGCTTCCCGGCATGGCCATGATGGGCGAGCGGCGGCTGGTCGAGATCGGCTGTGGGGCGGTGCCCGGCGCGGCCCGGCTGCTGGGGCGGCCGAGCTTGTCGGCACCGGCAACCGATGCGCACAAATACACGCGCGGCTTGCTGGGGATCGTGGCGGGTGCGATGCCCGGCGCGGCGCTGCTTGCCGCCAAGGCGGCGATGCATGGCGGGGCGGGGTATGTGAAGCTGTTGGGCGAGGGTGGCGGCGGTGCTTCGACAGGCTCAGCACGAGCGAATCTAGAGCAAGATCCATACCCAAACCCCGCCCAGGCTGAGCCTGTCGAAGCCCGCGTGCTGCCTCCCGAACTGGTCGGCGATACGCGGCCTCTCGGCGAGGCGCTGAGCGACAAGCGCATCTCCGCGATCCTCGTCGGCCCTGGATTGGGTCGCTCAGACGCGGCGAATGTGCGATTGCGCGCCGTGCTTGCTGCCAAACACCCCGTTGTCATCGATGCCGATGCGCTGACTTTGCTTCGCCCGGCAGACGCGCCTTTGCCCCAGGCGGTGCTGACCCCGCATGAAGGCGAACTCGCCACGCTCGAAAAATCGTTCGGGCTGACGCCCACCGGCCTGCGTCGCGACCGCGCGCTGGCGGTGGCCAAAGCAACCGCCGCGGTGGTGCTGTTCAAGGGTGCAGACAGCTTGATCGCTGCGCCCGATGGCACCGTGATCTGCGCCCCCGCCGCCCCAAGCTGGCTTTCGGTGGCGGGCAGCGGCGATGTGCTGGCAGGCGTACTCGCCAGCCGCCTTGCGGTACATGGCGAGCCGCTGCGCGCGGCCGAGGAGGCGTTGTGGCTTCACGGCGAGGCAGCGCGAATCGCGGGCGTGGCGTTCACCGCAAGCCAGCTCGGCGATGCGGTGCAGGGAGCAGTTTGGGCGGCATTGCCATGAGCACGGACGAAACCATTCTGCGGGTCGCCGCGAAGGGCGATGGCGTTACGCAGAGCGGCCGCCACGTGGCTTTCACCGCGCCTGGGGATGTCGTGCGAGCCGATGGCGTGATTGTCCCAGGAGCGAACCACGCCACGCCCCCATGCCTCCATTTCGGCACCTGCGGGGCCTGCCAGTTGCAGCACCTCGATGAGGCTGCGCTGGCCGACTTCGTCTATCAGCGCGTCGCCAATGCGGCGTCGGGGCAGGGGCTTGAGCCCGAATTGATCGCGCCAGCCTATCTCTCCCCGCCACGCTCCCGGCGCCGCGCGACACTTCATGTCGACCGCACCGGGATCGGGTTTCGCGCCGCCGGCTCGCACAAGATCGTCGACATGCGCGAATGCTACGTGCTCCACCCCGATCTGTTCGCGCTGGTCGCGCCGCTGCGTTCGCTGATCGCGCGGTGGCCGGGCAAGCGACTCGCCGCGGATGTCCATCTGGCGCTGGCTGACCAGGGCGTGTCGGTCGAACTCAAGGGGCTGGAACTCGACGGACTCGCGCAGACCGAAGGCCTGCTCGATTTCGCGCGCAGCCACGCGCTGGCCCGGCTGGCACTCGATCAGGGCTATGGCCCCGAGATGCAATGGGAGCCCGAGCCGGTGACGGTTACGCTCTCGGGCGTGGCAGTCGCACTGCCGCCGCGCGGGTTCGCGCAGGCGACCGCCGATGGTGAGGCGGTGCTGGTGGGCGCAGTGCGCGAATGGCTGGGCGGCAGCACGACAGTAGCCGATCTGTTCGCGGGGCTGGGCACGTTCGCTTTCGCGTTGGCGGGGCCGGGCAAAGTGCTCGCGGTCGAGGCGGCGCAGGACGCGCACTTCGCGTGCAAGGCTGCGGCGGGGCGCAGCGGCAGGCCGGTCCACGCGCTCCACCGCGATCTCTATCGCAATCCACTGCGGACTGAGGAACTCGACCGCTTCGCCGCAGTGGTGCTTGATCCGCCGCGAGCCGGCGCGCGCGATCAGGTCGAGCAGATTGCCGCCTCGAAAGTCACGCGGGTCGCCTACGTCAGTTGCAATCCTTCAAGCTGGGCACGCGATGCCGCCACGCTGGTTGCGGGTGGCTACCAGCTCGCCGAGCTGCGCCCGATCGGCCAGTTCCGCTGGTCGACCCACGTCGAGCTGGCGAGTCTGTTCGTGCGCTAGAGTTTTTCCGACTGACGTCGGTTCGGCACCGGCCCGCTCCACCGCCCGGCCACCCAATCAGGATACTCTCGAGGGTGGCGGGGCGGGGGGGTGGGCTGGTGCCGACTGCAACAGAAAAGCTAGTGAAACACCGCGATCCCGGCGTGGAGGGT
>JANMQW010000176.1:0-4132 GCA_031370725.1 Novosphingobium sp. | reverse complement strand
AATTTAAAATATTTTTTTTATCTTTCTTTGTCCCTCGGGTGGTTCTTTGGGGGGGGGGGGGGGGGGGGGGGGGGGGGGCGGGCGGGGGGGGGGCGCAACCGGTTCGGGCATCGGCACGGCGCCGCCGAAGTTGTAGGCCAGCGTGCCAAGCAAGCTGTGCGAACGCCATTTCGTCCGGACGTCGCGACCAGCCGAATCGATCAGGTTGACCTTGTCGACGTTGAAGAAGCGATACTTGATGCCCGCATCCCAGTGATCCGAGATCGGAGCACGAATACCCGCAATCGCCTGATATGCGAAACCGGTGTCCGAATCGTTGACGAAGCCCGGGCCATTCGACCGGACCGAGAGGTCGTGCTTGACCCGCGCAACGCCGACACCGCCTCCAACAAAGCCCTGAAGGCCGTCGTCATCGCCGAAATCCAGCATGCCATTGACCATGAACGAGAGCGCCGTGGCATCACCACCGACATAGTCGTAAGTTCCAACAATTGCCGAACCCGCGCCCGGCAATCCCGAACCCGTGGAAGCAATCGTTCCCTTGTTAACGATGAGTACGTCGGCATTCGCGCCGCGATAGCCTGCTTCGGCTTCGAGGCGGAGGCCGCCGAAGTCGTAGCCGACGATACCGCCGAAGTCGTAACCCGTGTCGTAATCTACGGTAACGGCCTGCTTGTTTGCACCGACGCTGAAGTCCGAATCTTCGAGGATCATAACACCCCCGTCGAGCTCTACATACCACGAGTCATCGCGTGCCAGCGCGGGCGAAGCCAGCGCAGTCGACGCCATGGCCAGGCCTATGACCAATTTCCTCATTATCGTTTCCCCTTTTACAATCGAAATGCCAAGTTTCCGGCGAAGGTGCCAGGTTCCGGCAATTTGTTTATCGGTGAAGCCACCGCGGTGCAAGCGGGCAAAATTCGTAACCTGTTGCAGTAAAGCCACGCTTTTGCGTAGGTCCCGTGCAAATCGGTGCGGATAATTCCCTCATGTCAGGCCCCAAATGCGCGATCAGCACCTTAGTTCCTTCAACTCATCGCAAGAATACCCGCACTCACCAGCTTTGCCAGCAGGTTGCCGATCGCAGTTCGCGCTTCCTGGTCAATTGTGGCGCCGCCGGTGGGCGAGGCCGAGACGACAACGCGTTGCCACGAATCGGTGAAAAGGCGAAAGCACCCGGCACTCTTGTCATACACTCGTAGGCCGGTGCGCGCGGCTATGAAGCGCCAGCCGCTGGCCGTAAATCCTGCAATGGCGGCGGCATTACCGGCGAAGGCACCCATGGGGCTGGCCGCGACCAGCCACGCCTGTCCCGCCAACGGGCTAGCGGGTGGCGCTGCCCGCTCCCCCTCGATTGTACAGTGCAACGCCAGGTCGGCGCGCAACAGCGCCTCGTTGACGGTGAACTCCTTCTGCGCCTGTCCCGCAGGCGTGACTATGCTGCGGGCCGCGTAGCGATTCGGGCTCGGCTGCGGAAAACAGTGCGGCTTGCGCGCCGTTGGGCCACACGATCCGGCGCAGCGAGGGTTCGAACTTCGGGCGCTGCGCTGGCGGGCTGCACGCGATGATCCCGCTTTCGCCCTCGATCATCACCGCGCGGGCCTCTACCAAAGTAGCCGCCACAATCGCGATCCGTGCCTCGGGCTGGGCTTCGGCGATCATCCGCACCCATTCCGCTCCCGTCCGGGTCTTGCCGAAGCCCCGCCCGGCCATCACCAGCCACACTCGCCAATCGGAGCGCGGCGGCGTTTGTTCCGGGCGGGCGGAAGTTGCCCAATCGTCGGTCCATGCGCTTCCGGCCCGATGCGCGACATACCCGGCAAATTCCGAACGCTCTGCGTCAGTCGCGTATTCGAGCCAGTCCCAGCGATCGTTCATGCGGCGGGTGCTTCCGCAATCGGCATTCCCGGCAGGACCGCAAGCGCCCGGCGAGCCATCACCCGTTCGCGCATCTCTTCCAGCTTGGCGTCAATCGCCGCGCGGACGGTCTGGGTGTCTTCGTGCTCGCGCATCGCCCGCTGCCGCGTCGCGCTTTCACGATGGGCGACGAGCAGTCGGAAGGCGGTGGCGTTGTCGAACTGGCGAGCCCCGCGCTTTGCCCCGGCGACGACCTTGATATCGCCACTGCGAAGACGGTGGAGCAAGTCCATCTCCAGATTGTCATAGCCTTCGCACAGGGCAACCTGCCATTCGCGGGCGAACCCCGCGTCCTTGCGGCGGCGCTCGTAAACGGTCGAGGTATCCACGGATGCTTTGCGGGCGGCGGCCGAGACGTTCGAGGTGTTGGCGAGTTCGCCAAGGAAGCGCGGCATCCACCTGGGACAGGTGGGCTTGTGCGGCAGCGAACGACCGCCGCTGCGCAGGGCTGGTACGACCATGGTATCCCCGTCGATGTCATGAAAAGCGGCGGCCGGTGCGAATCGGTCTATCGCGATGTTCTTGTTATGTACCGATAGAGCGTGACGATGTCAAGCGTTTATAACCAATTCGGTTATCATCTTGCTCTGGCCATGGCGCGACACCTGCCCTAGACGCCCGCGCCATGTTGCGCCGCCTTTACGACTGGACCCTGGCCAAGGCTGCCCATCCCCACGCCGTAGGCTGGCTGGCGCTGTTCGCGTTCGTCGAGGCAAGCTTCTTCCCGATCCCGCCGCACCCGCTGTTGGGCCTGATGTGCCTGGCCGAGCCGAAGAAGGCGTTGCGCTTCGCTGCGGTGGCGACGGTCGCCTCGGTCACCGGGGGCTTGCTCGGCTATGCGATCGGGTGGGGGTTGTACGACACCGTCGGCACCCAGCTGCTCGCGGCGCTGGGGATGACCGATAGCTTCCCTATCGCGGCCTGCTATCTGCGCGAATACGGTGCCGAGATCATCATGATCAAGGGCGCGACCCCGATCCCGTTCAAGCTGCTGACGATCACCGCCGGGTTCATCCACATGCCGCTGCTGACCTTCATCGGCGCGAGCATAATCAGCCGCGCGATCAGCTTCATGATCGTCGGCATCCTGTTCCGCCTGTTCGGCGCCCCGATCAAGGCGTTCATCGACAAGTACCTGGGGCTGGTGACGATCGGTTTTGTGGTGCTGGTGGTCGGCGGGTTTCTCGCGC
This sequence comes from Novosphingobium sp., assembly GCA_031370725.1. Taxonomy (GTDB): domain Bacteria; phylum Pseudomonadota; class Alphaproteobacteria; order Sphingomonadales; family Sphingomonadaceae; genus Novosphingobium. The sequence goes on along the minus strand of JANMQW010000176.1, from coordinate 1,025 downwards.
TGACGCTGCTGGGTGGGGGCGGCGCGGAGGCCAAGGGCAAGTGCGAGGCGGCTACGGTCTAGTCTTCGTTATCGAAATCTTTATCGCGTAGTGGCGACATGCCATGACTTGTTGCGGGGAGGATGGCGGCGCGATGACCGAGGGCTTCGTACCCAAATATGCTACGCCACGCTGGCTTCGAGCGCCATATGTGTTGGCTGGATTGGCAGTCGTTATCGGCCTTATTTATCTGACCGACTCGACGCCGCCATTTTCGAATCCGCATATCAAGGCAGCGCCGTTTGTGTGGCCAAACGGGTGCACAGCAAGATATTATGAGGAATACGACGTTATTCCAATCGCCTGCGCGGTCGAGGAAAATCGCTTGAAAGAAGCTCGCAGTTACGGGTTTATATGGAGTTCGGTAGGCAGCACGAGAGGTGATGCCGCAGAGTATTACAGATTAGAAAATGACGCTATTCAGATCGAGTGTCGGCACAAAATAATGGAACGGGACAAAACGTGTAAGGTCGGATTTAGATACAGAAATATTTTCGCGGTCGATAAATAAGATCTGAACATTTTTATGACGATGCGCCCTTTCTGGCAAGAACCAGACGAAGTTGCTGTTCACGTAAGATGCCAATCAATCGCCCCGCGCCCTTCCGCCTCCAGAAACGCGTTCGCCTGACTGAACGGCCTTGATCCGAAAAACCCGGCGTAAGCCGAGAGCGGGCTGGGGTGCGGGCTGGCGAGGACCAAGTGGGGCGAGCCTTCGCCCAACCCGGCAACCCCCGCCGCCTTCTTCCGCGCATGGGCTCCCCACAGCACGAACACGCTGGGCACCTCGCGCGCGGCAACGGCCGCGACTGCGGCGTCGGTGAATTCCTCCCAGCCGCGGCGCTGGTGCGATCCGGCATGCCCGGCCTCGACGGTAAGTGCATTGTTGAGCAGGAGCACGCCCTGATCGGCCCAACGGGTGAGGTTGCCGTGGGTTGCGGGGGTGATGCCGAGGTCGGTTTCGAGTTCCTTGTAGATGTTGCGCA
>JANMQW010000106.1:0-8869 GCA_031370725.1 Novosphingobium sp. | reverse complement strand
GGCCAGTGGAATTACGAATATGATCTGGTCAGCCAGCGTTCCAAGCGCAGCCTCTGCCATAAATGCGATGGGCGCGGGTGGATCGAGACCGGGGACGACATGGTTCCATCGCACGACATCGAGCTGTCCGAGGACGGCTATCCGATGTGGGTGACCCGGCTGGACCCGTCCGACGACCGGCTGTGAAGCCGATCTTCTGTGACGGCGGGCGGCTGTGACGTTGGCCAGCGCAGCTTTTACTTTCCTACATCGCGTTTTTCTGGCTCGTCCTGTGCGATGCACCTTACGCAATCCGCGCCGCAACGGGTACCTCCGACCGTAGGAAAAATGGCGCGAACGACTCAAAAATTTTTACCCAGAAGGGTGGTCCACGTGGTCCATGGAGTCGGTAACTCCGCCAGTGCGTCGTCGGGGGTGGGCTTGGGGGGTGACAGACGGGCGACACGGTGCCACGCATGTCTCGCGCGGGCTGGAACGCAGGCCGCCCGCCGAACGGAAAGACAAGTCGCATGAAACGCCCGGCTTTGAACGCGCTCGCTGCGGCGACCGCCCTCGCAACGCTTGCGCTGCCCGCAGCGCTCCCCGCCCAACCCGCCGCGCGCACTTTCGATCCGGTGGCGTTCTTTGAAGGGCAGACCACGGGCGAGGGCCAGCTCAGGAAGATCATGTCTGCGGCCAAAGCCACCCGCGTTACCGGGCGCGGACGGATCGAGGGTGGGGTGTTGGTGCTCGACCAAAGCGTGGCGATCGCCGGAGAGCCGCGGCGCGAGCGGCAGTGGCGGCTCCATGCGGTGGCACCGGGGCGCTGGGCGGGGACGCTCAGCGATGCGCGCGGGCCGGTCAACGCCAGCGCGGCGGGGGCGGTGCTGACGATCGCTTATACCTCGAACGACGGGATGGGGATAACCCAGTCGGTCACGCTCGCCCGCGACGGGCAAAGCGCGCGCAACCTGATGAAGGTGCGCAAGTTCGGGATAACGGTCGCCACGCTCGACGAGACGATTACGCGGGACTGAGGGTCCGCTCTAGGCGCACCAGCGCCTCGTCGAGCGCCTGGAGAAAGCGCGAGCGATCGGCCTTGGCGAACGGGGCAGGGCCGCCGGTGATGCCATCTGCTCCCACCCGCAAATCGGCCATGATCGCGCGGGTCGCGATCGCGCTGCCGATGCTGGCGGAGGTGAACGGGCGACCGTTGTGCGCGATCACCGTGGCCCCGGCCTTGAGGCAGCGATCGGCCAGCAGGATATCGCCGGTGATTACCACCGAGGCGGCGTCGGCGCGTTCGGCGATCCAGTTGTCGGCGGCGTCGAACCCGTCGGAAACCACGATCCGCGCGACCAAAGCGTGGTCGGGGACGCGCAAGGCGCTGTTGCTGACGACGGTCACCGGAACCTCACGGCGCCAAGCGACTTTGTACACCTCGTCCTTGACCGGGCAGGCATCGGCATCGACGAGGATCCGGATCGCGGACAATTGCGCCGCCTCAGCCCTTCTTCATATTGTCCAGACCGCTGACCACGCCACCCTTCTGGGTGGGCTGCGAGGCGTTGTGCTTCTTGGGTTTCTCTGCCTTGGGCTTGCGGAGCTCCTTGGACTTTTTCATCTGGCCCTTGGCCATGGCGACTCTCCCCGGGGCTGGATGCCCGACGCACAAAGCTAGCCGCATCATTGTGGTAATGCGAGAAATTAGGCGATCGGGGGTGGGCGTGCTACATAACGTGCGCTGACGTCCTAAGCATGACTGACTTCGCCTCCCCGGAGCGGGAAACCGTTCCGAACCGACGACTTCCTTTCACCGACACGACCTCTCGCACTCCCCCCGGCCGCACAGTGCAGCCGGGTCAATCGTTTCCTGAAAGGAACGCATCATGCCAGTAGGCACCGTCAAATTCTTCAATGCCGACAAGGGTTATGGCTTTATCGCGCCCGATGGCGGCGGCGAAGACAGCTTCGTCCACATCAGCGCGGTCCAGGCCGCCGGGATGCAGACCCTCAACAAGGAACAGCGCCTGTCATACGAGGTCGAAATCGGCCGCAATGGCAAGAAGTCCGCGGCGAACCTCGCCTCGGCCTGAAGCTGATCGAATACCCGTCCGGTGGCGGCGCGCGAGTGCCGCCGCCGGATGGTCCCAAAGCCCGATTACAGGAGCGGCGATGAGCACGACTCGTGAATTCTACATCGCGCGCGCCGAGGAAAGCGCCACCGAAGCCGCCAACGCAACGCTCGCCAACGTGCGCGAGCGCGCTGAACGCTCCGAAGCCGCCTGGCGCGGAATGGCCGACCGCATGGAGCGTGTCGAACAACAGCGCGTTGTCGCCGAACAGGCCCGCCAGGAACGCATCGCCGCCGAAGGCTGACGCATCCTGCTCAATCCACGACGATGCTGCCCTTCATCCCGAACGAGGTGTGGAGGAAGTGGGTGCAGGTGAGCTTGTAGGTTCCCTTCGCGGGAACCAGGCGGATCGTCACCGCCTCGCCGCCTTGAAGTTCGATCTTGCCGCCTTGGACTTTGCCCGCATCTTCAGGCGTAATGCGCGCCGCGGCAAAGAACTTGCGCGCGGCAAAGTTGTGCCCACCTTTGGCATCGCGGACCGTTAACCGAACCGGCACCCCGGCTCGCAGACGGAGCGTTTCGGGGGTGAACGAAAAGCTCGTGAGAACGATTTCGACGCTGGCAGCGCGGCTATAGTCGGGGGGAGCCTGCGCAGAACCGGCTGTGGCGGCCAAGGCCAGCGTCAGCGAGGCCAGAAGGATCGGCTTACGAACGATCATCGTACTTCTCCAAGCCCCCGCATGGGCATAAACCTTGCAGCAGTGCTGCGCCAGCCAATCAGATCAGGCCCTTGGCTTTCAGGCTGACATGCCCCTCGCTCCCGACGATCACGTGATCGTGGACCACCACCCCCAGCAACCGCCCGGCCTCGGCAATGCGTTGGGTGATCTGGATATCGGCACGGCTTGGCTGGGGCGAACCGGAGGGATGATTATGGACCAGGATCAGCGAACTGGCCCCCACGTCGAGCGCCTTGCGAATCACTTCGCGCGGGTGGATCGCGGCCTCGTCGATGCTGCCGTCGCCGACGTGGTGGTCGAGGATCAGGCGGTTCTGGACGTTGAGATAAAGAACGCGCACGCGCTCGACCGTGAGGTGCGCCATGTCGATCGTCAGATAATCGATCAGCGACTGCCAACTGGACAGCACGGGCTGATCGCGGACCCCCTGACGGGCAAGGCGGCGCGCGGCGGTGGCCACGATCAGCAATGCGGCGGCGCTGGTTTCGCCCATTCCGGGATGGTTGCTCAGCGCCTTCGGATCGGCGTTGAGCACTCCGGCGAGCGAGCCGAAGCGGGCGAGCAGCGTTCGCGCGATCGGCTTGACGTCGCGCCGCGGAATCGCGCCCATCAGCAGAAATTCGATCACCTCGTGATCGCCCAGCGCATCGATCCCACCCTCGAGCAGCCGCTTGCGCAAGCGCGCGCGGTGTCCCGACGCGGGGTTCGCAACCGCTTCGGCGGCGCCGAACAGCATCGTCTCCGCGTCCTCGCTCTGGTTCGATGCAACCATCCGCGCCCCTCATGCGTTACGATCGCAGCATTGCCTTTGCGGGCGAGCCGCGCAAGTGTGGGTACGAATGGCTGACATCGTCGATCCCGCTCCTGCTCTCGACGAGATTCTGGAAAGCGCCCCTGTCGAAGAGACTGCGCTCGCGCGGGACCGGCGTTTTGGCCGGCTTGCGCGCGTGCTGGCGATCTTTGCGCTTGTCGTGGCGATTGCCTTCGCCATCGTGTGGACTCAGCGCGCGCGCATCGCGGACAACGTCATCGGGCGCGAATTGCGCGACCGGGGCATTCCGGCGACCTACCGGGTCGAGCAAATCGGCACGCGACGTCAGGTACTGGCAGACATCGTGGTCGGCAATCCGCAGCGTCCCGACCTGACCGTGAAACGCGCCGAAGTGGAACTGGTCTATCGCCTGGGCTTTCCCGGAATCGGGCGCATCACGCTGGTCGAACCGCGCCTTTTCGGCAGCTACCGCGGCGGCAAGCTGAGCTTCGGCTCTCTCGATCCGCTGCTGTTCACGGGTAGCAAGCAGGCCTTCGCACTTCCCAAACTCGATCTCAAGATCGCCGACGGGCGCGCCTTACTGGAGACCGATTATGGGCCACTGGGAATCAAAACAGATGGCGAAGGAAGGCTTGATGATGGGTTCGCCGGGATTGTCGCGGTAGCCGCACCGCGCCTCGCCGGGTTCGGCTGCACCGCCCGGCGCACCAGCTACTACGGTACGGTGCGGATTGCCGCGGGGCAGCCGCGAATGGTCGGCCCGCTGCGCAGCGGGCCGCTGGCTTGTCCTGGGCAGGGCATGTCGCTCGAAAGCGCAGCCATGCAGGTCGATACCACGCTCGACAAGGACTTTGCCGGGGCGGAGGGACGCGCGAAGCTCATTGCCGGGCGGCTCGCACTGGCGGGTTATCGCGCGGGCGCGGCGGATAGCGATGCGCGTTTCACCTGGCGCGGCGGCAACCTGACGATAAAACTCGATGGCGGGCTGGCGGGGGTCGCCACCCCGCAAGCCGCGTTCGGGCGGCTCTCGACCACGGGTGCCTTGCGCGCTCGCGATGCCTTCTCGCGCATCGAATACCAGGGCCAGATCGAAGGCAAAGGGGTTCGCCTCGGCACCGGGTTCGAGGCCACGCTGGCCCGGGCACAGGAGAGCACCGCGGTCACTTTGCTGGCGCCGCTGCTCGGCCAGCTGCGCACCGCACTGATCCGCGAGACGCGGGGCGGGCGGCTACTGGCCGAGGTCGATGTGCGCAAGTTCGGGCCGGTCACCACACTGATCGTCCCGCAGGCGAGCCTGAGTGGCGGCAGCGGCGCGACGCTTGCCGCACTGTCGCGGTTTTCACTCAGCTCGGGCGAGGCAGGAGTGCCTCGGCTCGCGGGTAACTTCTCTACCGGCGGGCCGGGGCTCCCGCGCATTGCCGGGCGAATGGAGCGGGCGAGCGGGCGTGCGGTGTTCCGCGTGGCGATGGCTGAATACCGCGCTGGATCAGCCGCGCTGGCGCTGCCGCGCCTGGCCCTCGTGCAAGCAAGCGACGGATCGTTCGGGTTTGGCGGCGAGGCCCGCGCGAGTGGTGCGTTGCCCGGCGGTCTGGCGCAGAATCTTGTGGTCCCGCTCGATGGCTCGCTGGGGGCCGACGGAACGCTCGCGCTGTTTCGACGCTGCACACCGATCGCGTTCGATCGGCTCGCCTTCGCCCGCTTGACGCTGGAACGCCGTGGGCTGACGCTGTGCCCGCCGCGCGGGCGGCCGATCGTGCGCTATGCCGGGGGCAGCCTGAGCATCGCCGCAGGTGCGCCTTCGCTCGATCTGGGTGGGCGGCTGGGGCAGACCCCGATTCGTCTTTCCAGCGGCCCGGTCGGCTTTGCCTACCCCGGCACGCTCAGCGCTGCACAAGTCGATGTAGCGCTGGGTCCCGCGGCGACTGCTTCGCGGTTCCGCATCTCGAACCTCTTGGCGCGGGTCGGCAAGGAGATTGCGGGAAGTTTCACCGGTGCCGATGTGCGCCTGGCCGCAACCCCGCTCGATATTACCGAGGCGACCGGGCGCTGGCGCTATGCCGCCAACCGCCTGTCGATCGACGGGGCTTCGCTCAAGGTAAGCGATCGCGCCGACCCGCCGCGCTTCGCCCCGCTGGTCGCACGCGATGCTACGCTGACCCTGTTCTCCAACCGCATCGATGCCGCGGCCATCTTGCGCCAGCCAGCCACCGACCGCGAGGTGGCGCAAGTCAAGATCCGCCACGATCTTGGCACTGCACGCGGCCATGCCGATCTTGCCGTCAATGGCCTGCTGTTCGACAAGGCGCTCCAGCCCGCCGATCTCTCCACCCGCGCGCTGGGGGTAATCGCCAACGCGCACGGTACGGTGACCGGCGCCGGGCAGATCGACTGGAACCCGAACGGAGTGACCAGCGGCGGGCGATTCAGCACCAACAGGCTCGATTTCGCCGCCGCCTTCGGCCCGGTCCAGGGCCTGTCGGGCAGCGTCGCGTTCAACGACCTGCTCGGCCTAGTCACAGCGCCCGATCAGGAAGTGCGGATCGCTGCGCTCAACGCCGGCATCGAGGTTACCGAAGGCGTAGTCCGCTTCCAGATCGAACCAGGGAACCGGCTGTTGCTCAAGTTCGCGAGCTGGCCGTTCCTGGGCGGACGCTTGAGCCTCGCGCCGACCACGCTCAACCTCGGCGTGTCAGAGGCGCGCAAGTACACGCTGGTGATTGAGGGCCTCGATGCAGGGCGGTTCGTCGAGCGGATGGGGCTCGCCAACCTCAGCGCCACCGGCACTTTCGATGGCGAGCTGCCGCTTGTGTTCAGCGCCGCCAATCCCGGCGAGCAGGTCGCCGCGGCGGTCGGCACCGTGCTCGGGATCGGCACCACGCAGGGGGTGCAGGCGGCGCAATCGTCCTCGGGCAGCGGGCGAATCGTCAACGGCCTGCTTAAGTCGCGCCCGCCCGGGGGCAATGTGTCCTACGTTGGAGAGCTGACCTATCGCGATCTTTCGACGATGGCCAATTTCGCCTTCAAGACGCTGCGCAGCCTCGATTATCAGACGATGGACATCGCGCTCAACGGTTCGCTTGAGGGCGATATCATCACCAATGTGCGGTTCAGCGGGGTCAAGCAGGGAGCCGGGGCGAAGAGGAACATGCTGACCCGTGCGGTCGCCGATCTGCCGATCGAAATGCGGGTCAACATCCGCGCCCCGTTCTATCAACTGATCACCAGCTTCAAGGCGATGTATGATCCGGCGTTCGTCAAGGACCCGCGCACGCTGGGGCTGGTCGATGAACAAGGGCGTGCAATCGTGCGGCCAGTCTCCAACCCAACTCCCAAGCCGAACCCGGAACAACCGAACATTCAGCCCAGCGAAAGCGAGAGAGTGCCATGATCACCCCGCGATTGACCCCTAGTGCCAAGGCTGCGAAACTAAGCAGCATGGTGGGTGTAAGTACGATGAGGCAATGCTTGATCGCTGCGTTGCCATTGCTGGGCGCGGTGGCGTTGAGCGGCTGTATTTCGGTGAAGGCACCGGACAAGCCGATCGTCATCGAGCTCAACATCAATATTCGCCAGGAGGTGGTTTACCGCCTCGCGGAAGATGCGAAGAACACGATCAAAGACAACCCAGGGATTTTCTAACCATGTCTGCCCAAAAGACGGCCACCTTCGTTTCCAGGATGATCGGTGTGGCGCTTGTCGCATCGATGCTCGCACCCGTCGCAGTCATGGCCCAAGGCCGCGACCCGGCTTATGCCGCCGCGCGCGCCTCCGGTCAGGTCGGCGAAAAGCTCGACGGCTATCTCGGCTTTGTCGGCACGCCCAGCGCGGCGATGCGCGCGATGGTCGATGACCTCAACATCAAGCGCAAGGCCGCCTACGCCGCCAAGGCCCAGGCCAACAATGCGACGATCGAGGAATACGCCCTGTCGAGCGGGTGCCAGCTGATCCTCAACACCCAGTCGGGCGAAAAGTACCAGGCGCCCGACGGCACCTGGCAGACCCGCACCAGCGCGACGCCGTCGCGCGATAGTCGCTGTCCGTAAATTTCTTCCCCTCCCGCATGCGGGAGGGGAAGTGAGACTTGGCGCGGTACGCGCCTTGGCGCAGCGGGGTGAGCTTGTCGGCCCAGAACTTCGCTACACTGCATGCGCCCACCCCCAACCCCTCCCGCAAGCGGGCTGAGAGTTAAGTGGTTCTCAACCCGCACCACGGCCGCTAAACGCCCCCCACCATGCCAATTGCCACGCTCGCCGATTTCACCGATGCCGATGCCTGCCCGCGAATCGTGGTCAAGGTCGGCTCGGCGCTGCTTGTCGGCGAGGATGGCGCAGCTCGGCGGGCGTGGCTGGAGACGCTCGTCAGTGAGCTTGCTGCGGCGCACGCGCGGGGCCAGCAGGTTATCGTGGTCAGTTCGGGCGCAATTGCGCTGGGCGCGCGCAAGCTGGGGCTGGCCAAGGGAGGGCGTGGGAGCCTGGCCGATGCGCAGGCCGCTGCCTCAGTCGGCCAGATCGCGCTGGCCGGACTGTGGGCCGAATTGTTGGCTGGGCATGGCATAACCGCGGCCCAGATTCTGTTGACACTCGACGATCTTGAGGACCGCCGCCGTTATCTCAACGCCACCGCGACGTTGGGGCGTTTGCTCGCTGCGGGCGCGATCCCGGTAATCAACGAGAACGATTCGGTTGCGACCCACGAAATTCGGTTCGGCGACAACGACCGTCTCGCCGCTCGCGTGGCGCAAGCGGCGGGAGCAAGTGGCCTGCTGCTGCTGTCCGATGTCGATGGGCTGTATGATCGCAACCCTGACCGCGAGGGCGCGCAATTGCTTCGTTTGGTGCGCGGGGTGACGCCCGAAGTGCTAGCGATGGCCGATTCGGGTTCGGCCTCTGGCCTCGGTTCGGGCGGGATGACGTCTAAGCTCCAGGCTGCCGAGATCGCCGAGCGCGCGGGTATCGCGATGGCGATCGTCGGAGGCAAGGCCGTGGCACCGTTGGCCAGCGCCTTGGCCGAAGGATCGGGCACGCTGTTCCTGCCGCGCCGCCGCGATCCGGCGCGCAAGGCGTGGCTGGGTGGACGCTTGCGGCTTAAGGGCGCGGTGGTAGTCGATGATGGCGCGGCGCGCGCGCTGGCCAAGGGCAGCAGTTTGCTTGCGGCAGGCATTAGCGCAGTCGAGGGCCCGTTTGTACGCGGTGATGCAGTGGCAGTGCGCGATGGCAAAGGCCATCTGCTCGCCCACGGCCTCGCCGAATACGACGCAGAGGAATGCGAACGGCTGCGCGGGCGGCAGACCGCCGAGCACGCCG
>JANMQW010000060.1:0-2735 GCA_031370725.1 Novosphingobium sp. | reverse complement strand
TGGCCGATAAGGCCGATAGCGTCGCCGGGCACAGTTTAGGCGAATATACCGCGTTATGCGCTGCCGGGGCGTTTTCGCTGGCCAACACCGCCCGGCTACTCAAGCTGCGCGGCCATGCGATGCAGGCGGCGGTGCCGGTCGGGGTTGGCGCAATGGCGGCATTGCTTGGCGCTGATGTCGAGAAAGCGCGGGCGCTGGCCGATGCGGCGGCGGAGGGCCAGATTTGCACGGTAGCCAACGACAACGATCCCACACAAGTCGTGATTTCGGGCCACCGCGAGGCGATCGAGCGGGCCATCGCCATGGTCAAGGACCACGGGATAAAGCGCGGCATATTGCTGCCCGTCTCGGCGCCATTTCACTGCTCTTTGATGCAGCCCGCCGCCGATGCGATGGCCGAAGCGCTGGGCTTGACGCCTCCTGGTGCTCTGCGCTTGCCGCTCTACGCCAATATCACCGCCGACGCGGTGAGCGATCCCGCTGAAATCCGCCGCCTGCTGGTCGAACAGGTCACCGGCCGCGTCCGCTGGCGCGAAAGCGTGCTGGCCATGGCCGCTGCAGGAACGGAGCACTTCATCGAACTGGGCGGCAAAGTCCTTGGCCCGATGATCGGTCGGATATACCCGGACGCGAAAGTCACCAGCGTGATAACAATGGCCGACATCGAAGCGCTGGCGAAGGAGCTGTGAACATGGACCATCGGATGTTCGACCTCACTGGAATGACCGCCCTCGTCACCGGTGCCAGCGGCGGAATCGGCAGTGCGATCGCGCGGTCGCTTGCTGCGCAAGGCGCGCGATTGGCGTTGTCGGGATCGAACTCATCCAAACTGCGCGCGTTTCGCGATGAGCTCGACGAGCACACGCCGCAGCATCATCAGAAAGTCGATCACGTGGCGGTCACGTGCGATCTGTCCAAAGCTGAGGACGTTGAAAAGCTGGTCCCCGCCGCCGTGGACAGTCTCGGTAAGCTCGATATCCTCATCAACAACGCCGGGATCACCCGCGACAACCTGGCGATGCGGATGAAGGACGAGGAGTGGGACGCGGTGATCCGGGTCAATCTTGAGGCCGCGTTCCGGCTGATGCGTGCCGCTGCCCGCCCAATGATGAAGGCGCGGTTCGGGCGGATCGTGACAATTACCAGCGTGGTTGGCGCCACCGGCAACCCTGGCCAGCTCAACTATGCAGCTGCCAAGGGCGGGCTGACCGCAATGACCAAAAGCTTGGCTCAAGAACTCGCCAGCCGCGGGATCACCGCCAACTGCGTCGCCCCCGGCTTCATCCGAACCGCGATGACCGAGACTTTGCCCGATGCCCAGAAGGACGCGCTCAATGCGCGCATACCGATGGGCCGGATGGGCGAGGGCGAGGATATCGGGGCGGCGGTCGCCTATCTATGCAGCCGCGAGGCGGGGTACCTCACCGGGCAGACGCTCCACGTCAACGGGGGCATGGCTATGCTGAGCTAAGCGGGCTGCTGGCGCATCTTCGCGGAAATACGGCAGTTTTACACAGTCTTTGCGCGGTAGCTGCCGCTTCGCGCTTGCCGCCGGGGCACCCCACGTTAAGGAAGGTGGTCCGGCTCAGCGTCCGATTGGGGGACACGACAAGACCATGAAGGCCACGATCGAACGCGCGACGCTGCTGCGGTGCCTGTCGCACGTCCAGTCCGTCGTTGAACGACGCAACACCATTCCAATCCTCTCGAACGTGCTGATCGAGGCTTCGGCCGATGGCTCGGTCAAGCTGATGGCTACCGATCTCGACCTCCAGGTGGTCGAATCGATGCCCGCGGTCACGGTCGACAGCGCCGGTGCGATCACGGTATCGGCGCACCTGTTGTTCGACATCGCGCGCAAGCTGCAGGATGGCAGCCAGGTCAGCTTCGAGACCGCCGACAACCGGATGACGGTCAAGGCCGGGCGCAGCCGCTTCCAGCTGCCGACGCTGCCGCGCGATGATTTCCCGGTGATCGTCGAGGGCGACCTGCCGACCAGCTTCGAGATTCCCGCAGCCACGCTCGCGCAGTTGATCGATCGGACGCGCTTCGCGATCTCGACCGAAGAAACGCGCTACTATCTCAACGGCATTTTCCTCCACGTCACCGACGAGGAATTGAAGGCCGCTGCCACCGACGGCCACCGCCTGGCGCGCTATACCGTTGCTCGGCCCGATGGCGCGGCGGGGATGCCCGACGTGATCGTGCCGCGCAAATGTGTGGCCGAACTGCGCAAGCTGATCGAAGAATCGCTCGACACCAACGTTGAGATCGATCTTTCGGCCAGCAAGATACGCTTTACCCTGGGCGGCGAAAATGGCGTGGTGCTGACCAGCAAGCTGATCGACGGCACGTTCCCCGATTACACACGGGTGATCCCGACCGGGAACGACAAGCTGCTCAAACTCGATCCGCGCAGCTTCTTCGAGGGGGTCGACCGTGTTGCCACGATCGCCACCGAAAAGACCCGCGCGGTCAAGATGAGCCTTGAGAACGACAAGGTCACACTGTCGGTCACCAGCCCTGACAACGGCACCGCAGCCGAAGAAATCGCCGCCGATTATAGTTCGGCCGCAATCGAGATCGGCTTCAATGCCAACTACCTCAAGGACATCCTCGCCCAGATCGAAGGCGACACGGTGGAACTGCATCTTGCCGATGCGGGGGCGCCGACGCTGATTCGGCAGAACGAGAAGAGCCCAGCGCTGTACGTGCTGATGCCGATGCGGGTCTGA
>JANMQW010000135.1:0-14804 GCA_031370725.1 Novosphingobium sp. | reverse complement strand
CTGTCGAAGCACGCGCGCCAACGCCGGCGACTAAGCGTTCTTCGCCACGCTTGCCGCCATCCGATCGAGCTGCTCGGGCGTCGCCTCGGTCTGAAACTTCGCCTTCCACTCGCCCGCAGGCATCCCGTGGATTGCCTCGCGCGCCTGCGCCTTGTCGAGCGGCGCGCCTGCTTCGACGATCCAGTCGGACAGGCAGTTGCGGCAAAAGCCCGCAAGCCCCATCAGATCGATGTTCTGCGCGTCGTGGCGGTGGCGCAAGTGGCGCACCAGGCGTCGGAATGCGGCGGCGGCTTGGGCGTCATCGAGCTGGTCGAGCGGGTCGGGCATGATCGGTCCTTGGGTTCGGGCATATCTTTTGCCATAGCCGCCGCGCCGCATCCAGAGGAAGACCCTTGGCCAAGCCCCCCACCCGCACTCCTGTTGCACCCCTGCGCACACGCAAGGTGAAAATCCTCGCCACCGTCGGCCCGGCGAGCAGTAGCCCGAAGATGCTCGCCCGGTTGTACAAGGCCGGGGTCGATGCGTTCCGCGTCAACATGAGCCACGGGGACCACACTCTCCACGCCGCGACCATTGCTGCGATCCGCGCACTGGAAAAAGATGTTGGCCGCCCGATCGCGATCCTGTGCGATCTGCAGGGTCCCAAGCTGCGTGTCGGCCAGTTCAAGGGCGGCAAGGCGTTCATCCGCCACTCCGCGCATTTCACGCTCGACCGCGATCCGACGCCGGGCGATGACACCCGCGTCTGCCTGCCGCATCCCGAACTGTTCGCGGTGCTGACCAAGGGCCAGCGGCTGCTGATCGACGATGGCAAGTTGCGCCTGAAAGTGATCCGCGCCGATGCCGACAGCATCCTGTGTTCGGCCGAAGTCGGCGGCGCAATTTCCGACCGCAAGGGCGTCAACGTGCCCGATGCGGTGGTTCCGGTCCCTGCGCTGACCCCCAAGGACCGCACAGACCTGGCGTTCGCGTTGGAGCAGGGCGCCGACTGGATTGCGCTGAGCTTCGTCCAACGCCCCGAGGACGTTGCCGAGGCGCGGCGGTTGATCGGGGGCAAGTGTTCGCTGATCGCCAAGATCGAAAAGCCCGCCGCGATCGCCACCCTCGACGGAATTCTTGAGCTGGCCGACGGGGTGATGGTCGCGCGCGGTGATCTGGGGGTCGAGCTGCTCCCCGAGGAAGTGCCTCCGCTGCAAAAACGGATCGTCGAGGCGGCGCGGCAGCTGGGCAAGCCAGTGATCGTCGCCACCCAGATGCTCGAATCGATGATCGAAAGCCCCGCGCCGACCCGCGCCGAAGTCTCCGACGTGGCCAATGCGGTGTACGATGGAGCCGATGCGGTGATGCTCTCGGCCGAAACCGCGGCGGGGCAATGGCCGGTCGAGGCGGTGACGATCATGGACCGTATCGCCACCCAGGTCGAAGCCGATCCCGGCTATGCCGCGCGGGTCCATTTCATCCAGACCCCCGCAGATTCGACCACCTCCGACGCGCTGGCTCAGTCCGCTGCGAAAATCGCGGAGACGGTGACCACCGCCGGGATCATCGTGTTCACTTTGACCGGATCGACCGCGCGACGGGTCGCGCGCGAGCGCCCGGGCGTGCCGATGCTGGTGCTCACCCCGTCGCTCAAGACCGCGCGCCGGGTGGCGTTGCTGTGGGGCGCGCACGCGGTTCAAACCCGCGATATCGGCAGCTTCGAAGAGATGATCGCCAAGGGCAAGCGGATGGCCTTGCGCCAGGGTTTCGGCACCGCGGGCGCCAAGCTGATCGCGCTGGCGGGGGTACCGTTCGGGACGCCGGGGTCGACCAATTTGCTGCATGTGGTGACGTTGACGGGTGAGGAATTGAAGGGCCGCGAGGGCTAGCTTTCGGCTCGACCGTCAGCGCGTGCACCAACATCAGCCCCGCCTCCCAAACAACGCCGACCCCACCCGGACATGCGTTGCACCAAGCATCACCGCGGTTTCAAAATCCCCGCTCATCCCCATGCTCAGGCCGGCCAGCCCGTTGTCATCGGCCCGCCCATTGTCCTCAGCAAGCTTGGCGAGCAAGGCGAAGAACGGGGCGGGCTCGATCCCCTCGGGCGGCACGCACATCAGCCCGGCGAGCGGGATATTCGCCGCGCGGGCCTGCGCCAGCAACGCAGGAAGTTCACCGATCGCGCACCCACCTTTCTGGTCTTCTGCGCCGATATTGACCTGGACGAAACACGGCACCTGCCGCCCCGCGGCATCCATCGCCTTGGCCAGCGCGGTGAGCAGGCTGGGGCGATCGAGCGAATGGATGCAATCGAACAGTGCCACCGCCTCGGCCGCCTTGTTCGACTGGAGTTGGCCGACCAGGTGCAGCAAGACGTCGGGGTTGGCCTCGCGCAAAGGTGGCCACTTGGCCTGCACTTCCTGCACCCTGTTCTCGCCGAACACGCGCTGGCCCTGGACGATCAGTTGGTGGATCGCCTCGACCGGCTGGGTTTTGCTGACCGCGACGAGCATGATTTCATCCGCTTTGCGCCGCGCCACTTGAGCGGCGGCGGCAATACGCTGACGGACTTCTGCGAACGGAGACACATGTGGTTCTGACATCGGGTGCTGCTATAGCGGCGGCGTGACCGCGCGCCACCCCGCCCTGCCCCGCATCTGGCTGGTCACCGACGCGCGCAACGACGCCGAACTGGACCGCACCATTGCCCGCCTGCCGCGCGGATCGGGGGTGATCTTCCGCCACTATCACCTGATGCCAAACGAGCGCGCTGCCCGGCTGGCGCAAGTCCGCCGCCTGTGCCGCCGCTTTGCGCATCGGCTGGAAATCGCCGGACAAGGCTATGGCCCGCCTGCGCCGCACCGCACTCTTGCGACCGCCCACAATCTGCGCGAGATTGGGCGGACCAATCGCTGGGGCGCGCAAGCCGTGCTGATTTCGCCGGTGTTCCCCACACGCTCACACCCCGGTGGACCAACGCTCGGGCGTGTCCGCCTGCTGCTCCACGCCCGCCGCGCGCAAATGCCCGTTATCGCGCTCGGTGGGATGTCCGTGCGACGCTTCAGCGGGCTGCCAGTTCATGGCTGGGCTGCGATCGACGGGCTGGTGGCCCAGCCCCGCAAAAGCCCCACCTCACGATTCGCACTGGCAACCCCCGATGGGCGCTGCTAGGCGCCGCAGCCACGCATCCGTAGCTCAGCTGGATAGAGTACTGCCCTCCGAAGGCAGGGGTCACAGGTTCGAATCCTGTCGGGTGCACCATTTCACAGCATCGCCACGGCATTCCAACGGTTTAGCGGAACGTGGAGCACTCGCTTCCGGGTCCCTGCTACACAACGTTACACGACAACCGATATGAGCGGCCCTCGTCCCGCTCATTTAGGGCGGCGTGGTGCAATCTATCTTGTGCGGTTTCGCGTCCCTCGGCATCTTCAAGATCGGGTTGCCATGGTCGAGCTTAGCCGTTCGCTGAGCACCTCTGATCCGGCCGTGGCTAAGGATCGTTGCCTTCGAGCAACCGTCTGGTTCCGAGAAACGATTGAGAGGCTTAGCAGAATGCCCTCGCCGACACGTGCCGATTTAGAAAATGCCGCCATCGCGTTTTTTCGATCGTTGGAGGTGGAGCTAGACCAGCCGCGTGGCTTTCACCCGGACAATCTCGCGGCCGAAGTGGACTTCAATCTGGAAGAGAGCCGGCACCGTATCGGCGTTCTGGACGAGCAACTCATCGGCAATGATTTTGACCCATCCACCCATAAGCGAGCCGAGATCCTTCTCGAAGGTTTGGCGCTCGATCTGAAGTCTCTGCAACCGGAGCAACGACTGCTAGCACTGCAGCTCGCCGCACGCGCTGAGCGAGAGCAGCTTGTCAAACTGATCCATCTGCTCAGCTTGCCTATTCAGGAATACAAAGCCACCGACGCCCTGTTCGCGTCCAAAAAGGGCGGGAGCGCCCAGCTCCATTCATACCCACCGTTCTTGGGAGACGGCCTTTCTCTCGGCAAGGTCGGGGCGGCCTTTCAATCTCACGTGAAAGCCAAGAAGCTCGGCGCATCCCATCAGAACGAACTGGCCCGGGCGCTGAAGTGGTTTCAGGAATGTGTCGAGCCCGACCGCCCGCTCGCTTCGGTAACGAAGGCGGAGCTGCGTAATTTTCGAAACGACCTCGAACGGTTGGGAGCAAATCTTCAGGGAAGTACGCTGTCGTTCAAGGACCGTCTGACGAGTTCGCCAGAAAGCCAGATCAAATCTGTCACGGCGAAACGGTATTGGCAATCTGTGAAGGCCTTGTTCGCGTGGGCGACAGACGAAGGCCACTTGGAGGAAAATCCTGCTGCATCGTTGAAGATCGAAGCCAAGAAGGGCGAGGCAAAACGAACCCCAGAGCCGTTCTCAAAGGAGGAGCTTCAAGCATTATTCCAGTCACCCCTTTATGCCGGCTACCTCTCGGAAAATCGTCTTATGCAGCCCGGCAGTTGCCGCAGCCGGGAGGGTCACTGGTGGGCCGCCGTTTTGCTCTTGCATACCGGGCTACGGGCGGGCGAGCTGTCCCAGCTCCTTCCCTCCGACTTCAGATTCGACCACGATGTCCCGCACCTTAAGGTTCGCGAAGAGGACGACAGTGGCGCCAAGATCAAGGTCGCGAAGACGAGTTCCTCCGTCCGGGATGTTCCACTGCACCCCGCTTTGTTGACACTTGGCCTGCGGCAGTTTGTGGAACGCAGAGCGAAGCTGCGCCCGAAGGATCGGACCTTCCGCGATTTCAATTTGGGGGTCCATGGCCGGACTAGCGACGGCATGACGAAGTTTTGGGGCCGATATCTCAAGAAATTTGGTCTGTGGAAGCCTGGCCGGGCAACTCACGTATGGAGACATCGCCAGCACCGTCATAAAAGCGTTTTCCCGACATGCAGGAAAACCAAGGCGCAAAGTCGCCATTCCTAACCCTTGATCTGCTCGCCTTGGGCGCGACCGTTGAGCGACGACCACATGAAGTTGATTAAGATGATTGCAGGTCCCGATCACAGCAAACCCAGGCTCTCGGAATTTGGCACCGCTCTCATCCAAGATCGACCTGTTCGGCATCAGTAAAAGTTTCGCAATACGAGGCGACTTTCAACGTGGCATGGTCGGCGTGCGCTTTTCCCAAAGTCGCAGGCGCCCGGCTGGCCAAGTCTTCGAAAGATTGGCTCACGTCCCAAGCGTCTCGATCGTCCACAATGATCAAGCGATCGTGGAGCAGGCGCGGGTCGGCAAGCCTAAGACGAAGGGGTCGGCTTGCGCCGTGCTGCTTGACCCATGCTCGGGCAAGTGGTTCGAGAGCCGCCTTCACTCTCCCCTTTGCCGCTAGCAGATCGATGGTGACCCCCTCGGATGCCAGCAACGCATAAGTCTCAAGCACTTTCGCTCCGAGATATGGGTCAACAATGAGGGCTCGCGCCTTTGCCTCTTGCAAAATTCTGGCGGCGGCGGCTGCGGCGTCGAACGCGTTGCCTGCGGCGATGAATGCGCCCTGCGCCGAGGCGGGCAGCGACAATTCGACCTTTGCTATCGCACGATAGAGCGCGTTCATAATCGCCTCGACGTTCCGGTCGTGAAGCGCTCCCACAAGCCCGTCACTTGAGACGCTGATCTCGATTGCAGCAGTCCCGAAACGGCGATGATCAAGGAGGGCGTGGAGCTTTGCGATCCACTCCCGAGTTTCGGGCGCTATGAACGTTTGAGCGCGATTTCCGAATTGCGGCACATTGGCGGCGAGCTGTTTTAGGTGAGCATAAAGCGCTTCGTCGTCCATCGCCGTACCCCTCCAAAAGTGTCCGCTCCAAAGAGCGCCGAGTTGCGGCGGTCGCAAGGGTCAGGCATGGTGGGAGTGAACGGTGGGCCAACCCCCGAATGTAAGGGGAAGTCCGCAAGGTGATAGGCCCCGGCTGCGCCCACCGTTCTCCCACACATCAGTGCGGTGCAGCCGACATACCTGCTTGCAAACAGGTATGCCAACATGAAGGCGGGCCATTTCCACCCATACGTTTCGCGCGGGCTTAGTCCGTCGCATTTCCGGCGGTTCGAGTCTACCAAGCCAGCACCTACACAACCCGAATGGGGGCTTGACGACAGGCTCGACCCTGCGGTGTTCGGTCCGTCGCGCATCACGCAGGCGTAACGGAGGATGCGTTTCCTCGGTCGGCCTGCTGCCCCGCATCCTCACGCGAACCACATCCGCGGCGAGCAGCGCAGAGCTTTCTACCGAGGGGGCTAGTCTGCCATTGCCACCCGCCGGCTCGTTAAGCGAAGTGACTCACGACGATCGGGACTCTGCCACGGATGCCAGCGTGACAGCGCTGTGACATCAATCGCAGGAGGCGCTCTTGCGCGCCCTCAGCATTCCCCACTGCTTGGGCACAACCCACTCAGAAAGCGAGCCAACAACGCTACCAGACGCCCCGCGGGCTCCAGCAGTCTCTCAGCAGACCCTACCCTTAGCTAACTCGGGGGAACGACTTTCCCTTGCCTCGGACCGGCTATCTGTCACGCTGAAAGCAACAAGAAGGTGCTACACATTGGTGCTCCATACCGTTTCTTTTTTAACGTCATCTCAACGGGTTACGTTTCGTGAAGGGGGGTACGCCCTCTCCTGTCGGGTGCACCAGTTTCCCAGCACATCCGATCCTGCGTTCGCTCGCGGCGCCTTAGCGATTTCGCAAGGCTCGCCGGGTTAAGCGCAGGCCATGGCCAATGGACCCTTCTCTTCGCCCGGCACCGTCGTCGGCAGCTTGCCCGGATCGGGGCGCGCCGATTTCGCGCAGGGCGCGGCCAGCGCGATGGCGATGAAGTGGTCGGCGCTGCACGACGCGGCCAGCGTGGTCGCCACGCTCGCCGGGCTCGCCCCCGAACCGCGCAAATCCGATGTGCGCAACTTCCCCGCCCAGATTCGCGACGCCGGTGGCTGGCGCAAGACGCTGGCCGAACAGGGGGTCGACGATCTTTCCGCAGTGATGGAGCCGGGGATCGCCGCGCTGCTCGCCGCCCACGCCCGCGGCGTGCTCCCGTCCGCCGCCGCACTCACGCTGTGGCAGGAATTTGTCCGGACCCGCTCGGCCCTGCTCGAACTGGTCGCCGCGTCCGGCCCGGGGATGCGCCGCCGCGCTTGAAATCGCTGCGCGACAGCTTGTGCAGTTCATGATCTGTTCCTAGAACCGGCGGATGCCCGAATCGGCCCTGTCATCCGCCCCATTCGCACCGGCTTTCGTTGCCGCCGAGGAACGCGCCGCGCTCGTGGTGGCGCGCGGGATCTGCCGCCTGTTTGCGCGCAACGACATCTGGTGTCTGGCCGAGATGCCGCTTCGGTCTGGCCGCCGTGCCGACCTGATGGGGGTCGATGCCAAGGGCCGGATCGTCATCGTCGAGATCAAGGTCAGCCGCGCCGATCTGCTCGGCGACGGCAAGTGGCCCGATTATATGGCACATTGCGACCGTTTTTACTGGGGCCTGCCGCCTGGGCTCGATCGCGCCTGTCTGAATGGCGCAGCTTTTATGCCCCATGCCTGCGGGGTGATTGTCGCCGATGGCTACGATGCCGAGATTGTCCGCCCGGCCCCGGCTTTACCGCTGGCTGCCGCGCGTCGCCGGGTCGAGGTCGAGCGTCTGGCCCGTACCGCACTGCGCCGCCAGCTCGTCGGGCTCGATCCGCATTGTGCGGGGTGGGGCGCAGAGGGGTGACGGCTAGATAATCATCCTTATCGGTCCGTTAACCAAAAGTGCTTAGTCGCTGTTGTCCATTCAGGCAGATGTCCACGACACGAGGCGAAAGCGAAACCGGCAATGGCGGTGAAGAGGCTCTTTCAAGGATTGACCGGGCGCTCCGCGAATGATGGTTCGCAGATCGATTACGGCTCCGTCGCGGTAATCTCGCCCCACGACAGCGCGCGCCGTCTCGAACTGCTCGACGATTTCGAAAGCGGCGGCTTCGCCTGGATGTGGGCCACCGATGCCGATGGGCGGTTGATCTATGTTTCCGCCAGCGCTGCGGCGCGGCTCGACAAGCCACTGACCGAACTGCTCGCGCAGCCGTTTGTAACGCTGTTCGAAACCGATACCGAAAACCCTGACGAGCGCGGCGCGGGTCGCCCGCTCAAATTCCAGCTTTCGGCGCGCAACAAGCTGGTTGACGTAACCGTGCGCTTTGCGCCGACGCGTCTGAGCAGCGTCGATGGCACCGGTGCGGGTCGCCCCGCATGGTGGTCGATCTCGGGCCATCCCAAATTTGATCGCGGCGGCAAATTCCTCGGTTATCGGGGCAGCGCCAAGGACATCACCACCGAATACGAGCGCAAGCTCGAGGATTCGCGGCTGGCCGAATACGATTCGCTGACCGGGCTGGCCAATCGCCACCGCATGACCCGGCGGCTGGAAAGCACGCTCGCTGCGTATAAGGCAGCGAAGCGCAGCTGCACGCTGATGATGCTCGATCTCGACAAGTTCAAGCAGGTCAACGACATGATGGGCCACCCCGCGGGCGACGAGGTGTTGCGCCAGGTCGCCCAGCGCCTGCAGCGCGTGATCGGCGATCGCGGAGAGATCGGGCGCCTGGGCGGCGACGAATTCCAGGTGATCCTCCCCGACCTCGACGATCGTGGCAAATTGGGTGAACTGGCCGCCAAGGTCATCCAGATCGTCTCGCAGCCCTATCCGGTGGACGATGGCCGGGCGATCATCGGCACCTCGATCGGCCTCGCCATCGCGCCTTACGACGGGGTCGAGCGCGAGGAGATCGTGCGCGCCGCGGATCTGGCGCTTTACGCCGCCAAGAACGGCGGGCGCGGGGCATTTCGGTTTTACTCGGCCGACCTCAAGGACGAAGCCGAGGAGCGCCGCGTGCTCGAGGAGGATTTGCGCGAGGCGCTCGCCGCCGACCAGCTCGAACTGCATTACCAGCCGGTGGTCCGCACCACCGATAGCATGGTCGTCGGGTGCGAGGCGCTGATGCGCTGGGACCATCGCGAGCGCGGGCCGATCGATCCCGGCGCGTTCATCAGCGTGGCCGAGGAATCGAGCCTGATCATCCAGCTTGGCGAATGGGCGCTTCGCCGCGCCTGCCAGGATGCGATGCAATGGCCCCAATCGGTGCGCGTCGCGGTCAACGTCTCGGCCGTCCAGTTCGCCAGTCCCGGGTTCCCCGCGATCGTCACCAGCGCGCTGGCGGACAGCGGGCTCGACCCCGGTCGGCTCGAGCTTGAGCTGACCGAAAGCGTATTCATGGGCGACAGCGAGACCACCGACGAAATCTTCCGCCAGCTCAAGCTGCTGGGCGTGCGGCTCGCGCTCGACGATTTCGGGACCGGCTATTCTTCGCTCAGCTATCTCCGCTCGGCACCGTTCGACAAATTGAAGGTCGACAAGAGCTTCGTCGATTCGTGCACCCAGCAGGATCAGAACAGCGCCAAGATCATCGCCGCGATCATCGGCTTGTCCGATGCGCTGGGGATGGAAACCACGGTCGAGGGAGTCGAGGCGTTCGACCAGCTCGAACTGGTCAAGAGCAAGGGCGCCAAATACATCCAGGGATGGATCTACGCCAAGGCGCTGCCCCAGGCCGAGCTGCTCGAAGCGATGGGCGACGATACCTTCAAGATCGAGCCCAACGGCCCCGACCGCCATCGCCCCGATCGCCGTTCGGTGTTCCGGCGGATCGGTATAATCCACGAGGATCACCGCTATGAGGCGGTGATGCGCGATCTTTCAACGACGGGCACGCGGATCGACGGGCTGATCGGGGTTCCGCTCGGTGCGGGGCTGGTGGTCGATCTGGGCGGCGGCCAGCTTGCGGTGGGGGTGGTCACCCGCTCCACCGATGCGCTGATCGCGGTCGAATTCGAGACCCCGCTGGTCAGCGACGGCGCCGGCGGGCTCGTGACCCGACACCGCGTCAGCCCGTATGCGCTCGCCGCCGCGGGCATGCCACTCGCTGCGCTGCCGCCGGGCAATTATCCGCTCTCGCTGGGCGGAGACGGCGGGCGAAGCAAGCCGCAGTTCATGGAGGTTACGGTAGGGCGCTAGGCTTTACCGCTTCTCCGCCGCCAGACGGCTCATCAGCAGCGCGGCGCGTTTGGCCTGTTTCCAGATGCTGGGGATGTTGACTGTCTCGCGCGACGTGTGATCGCCCTCGCTTGCCGGGCCGAGGCCAACCAGGCTGTCGACATCGGCGGCAACGAAGCTGATGTCGCCCGCGCCACGCTTGAGCGGGTCGAGTTCGCCCATCGGTTCGAGCCCCATCGTGACATTGACCGCATTGAGCCGGGCGAGGAGCGCGCGGTTGCCCGCAGTGGGGGCCATCGGCGGATACTTGTTGTCGAAGTTCAGCTGAGCCTTTGCGCCGGGATAGTCGCGCGCGACAATAGCGCGCATTTTCGCCTCGGCACGGTCGATCTGATCGGGGCTGAGCGCACGCAAATCGCCGCGTGCGACTGCGGCGGCGGGGATTATATTGGTTTTGCCGGTGGCTTCGGCGCGGGCCTCGTCGGCACCGAGCGCGGCGGTCGCCCCGCCCGCGATCAGCCCGGCGTTGAAGGTCAGGTTGGGTTCGGGCAACTCGGCGCGGAATGCGGTCAGGATCCGCGCCAGGGCATAGACCGCGCCGTCGCCTGCAAATTCTGAGAACACCCCGCTGCTGTGCCCGGTCTTGGCGCTGACGGTCACCGTCCAGTTGCCCGCCGAGCGCCGCGCGACCGAGCCCATGTCACGCCCGCCGTCGCTGGCGAGTCCCTCGAAATCGAGCGCGACATCGGCGCGCTTGCCCGCAGCGACCAGATCGGCGCGCGCGATGTCGAGCGGGAGGCCGGCTTCCTCCTCATCGCCGGTCAGTGCCACTTCGATGTTCGCGCCTTTGAGCGTGCCCGCCTTGGCCATCGCCCGCAGCGCCGCGATCATCGTCACGTCGCCGCCCTTGTCGTCCGATACCCCCGGCCCGCGGGCGTGGTCAGGATCAGTCCGTTCGAACTTGAGAAAGCCCGAATCCGGCTCGAACACGGTATCAAGATGACCGATTAGCAGCAGCCGCTTGGCGCCGGACTTGCCCCTGTGGCTCGCAATCAGATGCCCGGCACGCCCGACCGCGTCCTGCGGCACCCAGCGCACAGTGAAACCCAGCGCAACGAATTCGGGCGCAAGGATATCGTGGACCGCCCTGACCCCGGCCAGGTTGCGTGTCCCGCTGTTCTGATTCACCACGCGCTCGAGCAGCGCCAGCGTGCGCTGTTGTTCGGCGTCGACGGTGGCGATCATCGTGCGTTCGGCAGCGCTTGGTGGCGCGGCGAGTGCGGGGATGGCGATCAGGGCGAGAGCGAGCGTCACAAGCGGGCGAATGGTCATGCCGTGCTATTCTCCGCCTGACGTCACGGCGCAAGCACGCTTTGCCAATCCGGCCAGCACCTCGCGCTTGAAGGCCGCAGGAGCGCTTGGCCAAGCGATAATTTCGTCGATCGTGCGGAGGCATCCCGAACACCATTTGGCGTTGACGTCTATCCGACAGATACCGGTGCAGGGGGTGGGCGGTTCGTCTTGCATGCTGGCCGCACTGTGGAGTTGGCGGACGCCACTTTCAAGCAAAGCCGGCACCCGCGCAATTTTCTTGCTTTTTGCTGCAATGCAGCTAGAGGCAACCTCAGCGATCGGCGTGCGGACCAAAATGTCCCCGCGCAATCCGAAGCAGCGTGAGGTCGGCGAGACACATCGCCAGACCCGCTTCGGGCCTACGGCCGCATCGCAGAAGCTTCCTTCTTCACGCAGGGTCGCATCGAACGACACCTCGCATCGTGTCGCGGCGGAGCCGCGCGCGCAGCCTTTTTAATCTGAAAGAATTTCAATGTCTTATTTCACCGATCTTGGCCTTGCCGAGCCGATCCAGCGCGCGCTGGCGGCCAAAGGCTATACCGATCCTACCCCGATCCAGCAGCAGGCAATCCCTGCGTTGCTGGCCGGCCGCGACCTTTTGGGCATTGCCCAGACCGGCACCGGCAAGACCGCCGCGTTCGCGCTGCCCTCGCTCCACCGCCTCGCCGCCAACCCCCAGCCGCGCAAGAACGCCGCATGCCGGATGCTGGTGCTTTCGCCCACCCGCGAACTCGCCGCGCAGATCGCCGAAAACATGCAGGGCTATGCCCGCTATCTCAACCTCCAGGTCGATTGCGTGTTTGGTGGTGTGCCCGTGGGCAAGCAGGCCCGTCGGCTGGTTCAGGGCACCGACGTACTCGTCGCCACTCCTGGCCGCCTGCTGGACCTGATCGACCAGCGCGCGCTGACGCTGCGCCATGTCGAGATTTTCGTCCTCGACGAGGCCGACCAGATGATGGACCTGGGCTTTATCCATGCGCTCAAGCGGGTTGCCGCGATGCTCCCGACCAAGCGCCAGAGCCTGTTCTTTTCCGCAACGATGCCCAAGGCGATCGCCGATCTCGGCCGCCAGTTCATCGATAACCCGGTGCGCGTCGAAGTCGCCCCGCAATCCACCACCGTGGAACGGGTCGAGCAGTTTGTGACGTTCGTCAACCAGGCCGAGAAGCAGGCGCTGCTCACGCTGCGGCTTCAGGCGCTGACCGCCGACGGCACGCTCGATCGCGCGCTGGTGTTCAGCCGCACCAAGCACGGTGCCGACCGCGTGGTTCGTCATCTCGCCGGGGCAGGGGTCAAGGCCGCAGCGATCCATGGCAACAAGAGCCAGCCGCAGCGCACCGCCGCGCTTGAGGCGTTCCGCCAGGGCTCGTGCCCGGTGCTGGTAGCGACCGACATCGCCGCGCGCGGCATCGACGTCTCGGGAGTCAGCCACGTATTCAACTTCGAGCTGCCCAACGTGGCCGAACAGTATGTCCACCGCATCGGACGGACCGCGCGCGCCGGCGCCGATGGCATCGCGATCAGCTTTGTCGCGCCCGATGAGAAAACTTACCTGCGCGACATTGAAAAGCTGACCCAGATCAAGCTGATGCCATTGCCGCTGCCCGAAGGTTTCCGCGAGGCCGCCGCCAAGCTGCCCGCCCCCGCCGCACAGCGCCGCGAAGATGCATCTCCGCGTCACGGCCATGGGCATGGCAACGGTCAGCGCCACGGCGAACCTCGCGGCGACGGGGCACCGCCGCGCCGCTTCCGCCCGCGCGGGCCAACGCGCCCCGCCGGGGTCAAGGTGCATACCCGCCGCGCTGGTTGATCCCCCAACGCATATTTGCACTGTCCTACACGGGGCGGGCTTGGCATAGCATCCGTCATGCGCGCCCCGACATACTTCGCCGCCAGCAACGGGATCGCAACCCTCCTTCGCCCTGACGGGCGCATTGCCCCGACGCGTTATTTTGGCCTGGACGGTGGTCCAAGCGGTCCATGGCACCTAGGTGAGCGAGGATGACCACGGCACTGCTCTCGGCTCTCGCCATGACCGCGATCGTCGCGCTGCGCTATCTGGCCAGCAGCGGCCTTTTCGCATGGCTGACAGCGCGCGTTCGGCCCGGAATTTATGACGGATTGCGCGCGCAGATGCGCCGCGAGATAGGCTGGAGCCTCGCTTCGGCGGCCATCTACGGCGTGCCCGCCGGAATTGTTGCGTGGGGCTGGCAGCAACGCGGATGGACGCGGATCTACACCGATCCGGGCGCATACCCGCTATGGTGGCTGCCCGCGTCTTTCCTTGCCTACCTGGTGCTCCACGATGCGTGGTTCTATTGGACCCACCGCTGGATGCATCGCCCGGCACCGTTTCGCGTGGTCCATGCAGTCCACCACGCCAGCCGCCCGCCCACCGCGTGGGCGGCGATGAGCTTTCACCCGCTCGAGGCGCTGAGCGGCGCGGTGGTGATCCCGGCGCTGGTCCTGCTCGTGCCGATCCACGCCGCGGTGCTCGGTCTGGTGCTGCTGACGATGACCATCATGGGGGTGACCAATCACATGGGCTGGGAGATTTTTCCGCGCGCGCTGGTCGATTCACGGCTCGGCGGGTGGCTGATCACCGCCAGCCATCACCAGCGCCACCACGATCTGTATCGCTGCAACTACGGCCTGTATTTTCGCCACTGGGACCGCTGGTGCGGCACCGATCGCGGGATCGTGGCGGCATGAACGGCATGCGCCTGCTCGGGCTGCCGCTGTTCGCCGCGCTGGCCGGAGCCGGGCCCGCGCCTAGTGGGACGGTGGTGGTCGAGATCAGCGGGCTGCGCTCTTCCGATGGCCAGGTGCTGGCCTGCCTGACCGCCAGTGCCAAAAGCTTTCCCGACTGCGCCCGCGACCCCGCCGCGCGCAAGCTGGCGGTGCCTTCGCGCGATTCCGCGACGCTGCGCTTCACCGGGGTTCCGCCGGGCCGATACGCCATTGCCCTGCTCGATGACGCCAATCGCAACGGCAAGGCCGACATGGCGCTGTTTCTGCCGCGCGAGGGCTTTGGCTTCTCGCGCAACGCCGCCGTCCGCTTCGGTCCGCCCAAATTCGCCGCGGCAGCGTTCGATGTCGGCACCGGCGAGGTCAGTATTCCGATCCGCATGCGCTATATGCTCTAGATGTCCGAAGCCGAAGACGCAGCCGACGCAGGATCCGCGTCGCGTTCGCGCTGGATGGTTCGCCTGACCGCGCGCTTGACTGCTCCGGGCGCGCCGCTCGCCCCGTTCCGCCACCCGGCGTTCCGCGCGATCTGGACCGCCAACCTGTTTTCCAACATCGGCTCGATGATCCAGTCGGTCGGGGCGGCGTGGCTGATGACCGAGCTGACCCGCAGCCATGTGCTGATTGCGCTGGTCCAGGCTTCAGCGACGATCCCGATCATGCTGTTGGGGCTATTCGCGGGTGCCATC
>JANMQW010000002.1:0-3577 GCA_031370725.1 Novosphingobium sp. | reverse complement strand
ACGGTGGTCGAGAGCCCCTTGGCTTCGAGCGCATCGGCGGCTTTGAGCGCCTCGCCCAGCCGCGTGCCGAGTGACAGCAGCGCCACCTTGGAACCTTCGCGCACCAACCGGCCCTTGCCGATCTCAAGCCGTTGCGGAACATCGGGAAGCGCCACCCCGGTGCCGTTGCCGCGCGGATAGCGGAACGCAATCGGGCCGCTGTCGTGGAGGACCGCAGTGTGGGTCATGTGGATCAGCTCGGCCTCGTCCGCCGCGGCCATCACCACGAAGTTGGGCAGCGTTGCCAAATAAGTGACGTCGAACGATCCGGCATGGGTCGCGCCATCTGCGCCGACCAGCCCGGCCCGGTCGATCGCGAAACGCACGGGCAGGTTCTGGATCGCGACGTCGTGGACCACCTGATCGTAGGCGCGCTGGAGGAAGGTCGAATAGATCGCGCAGAACGGGCGCATGCCCTGCGCGGCGAGGCCTGCGGCGAAAGTCACGCCGTGCTGTTCGGCGATGCCGACATCGAAGAACCGATCGGGATGCGCGGCGGCGAATTTGTCGAGCCCGGTGCCCGAAGGCATCGCCGCGGTAATCGCGCAGATCAGCGGATCGGTTTCGGCTTCCTTGGCGAGCTGCGCGCCGAACACGTTCTGGTACGATGGCGGGCCAGCTGCGCCCTTGACCTGCTGGCCGGTGTCCACGTCAAACTTCTGGACACCGTGATACTTGTCGGCGCTGTTCTCCGCCGGGGCATAGCCCTTGCCCTTTTGCGTCACCACATGGACCAGACACGGACCGATGTCGGCATCGCGGACGTTTTCCAGCACCGGGACAAGCTGATCGATGTTGTGACCGTCGATCGGTCCGATGTAATACAGCCCCAGTTCCTCGAACAAGGTGCCGCCCATCGCCATCCCGCGGGCGAACTCTTCGGCCTTTTCCGCGGCATTGTGGGCGCGGCGCGAGATCTTGCCGAGCGCCTTCTTGGCGAAGTGACGCAAGCCCAGGTACTCGCGCGACGAGGCCAGCCGGGCAAGATAGCCCGAAAGCCCGCCCACCGGAGGAGCGATCGACATGTCGTTGTCGTTGAGGATCACGATCAGCCGGTTGCCCGCCTGCTCGGCGTTGTTCATCGCCTCATAGGCCATGCCCGCGCTCATCGCGCCGTCACCGATCACCGCGATCGCGCGGCCGGGTCGGTCGGATAGCTTGTTGGCCACCGCAAAGCCGAGCGCGGCGGAAATCGAAGTCGAGGAATGCGCCGCGCCGAAAGGATCGTACTCGCTCTCGGAGCGCTTGGTAAAGCCCGATAGCCCACCGGGCTGGCGCAAAGTGCGGATGCGGCTGCGGCGGCCAGTCAAGATCTTGTGCGGATAGGCCTGATGGCCGACATCCCACACCAGCCGGTCGCGCGGCGTATCGAACACGTAGTGGATCGCCACGGTCAGCTCGACCACGCCCAGACCTGAGCCGAGGTGCCCGCCGGTAGTCCCAACTGCTGCGATCATTTCGGTCCGCAGTTCGTCGGCCAGCGTGCGCAACTGAGCGGGCTGGAGCTTGCGCAGATCGGCGGGGCTCTCGACCGTGTCGAGTAGCGGAGTAGCGGGATTTGCGCTCATCACTCGGGCCTTACACGCGCCGCCGGGCGGTGTCGATTGCAACTGGTCAGGGCGAGGACCTCACTCCGAACCCAGCCAACCGGATCAGCGACCCCAGCAAACCCGCTTCGCCCCTGTCGGGCGCCACGGCGGCCCCTGCCGGACATTCCAGACAATACGCCTGGATTCCGCCTTGCCCACTGAGCAAGGCCACATCGAACACCAGTCGCGCCGCGAGGGCCGCCTGCTGTTTGGCGACGATTCCGCCAATTCCTCCGCTCGCATTGCTCGAATCCTCACCGTCGCCATCGAGCAACTGGACCAGCAAGGTGCGGAAGGCGCTGCTTTCCTCGCCAAGGTATTTGGGGTGCCAGTCGCCATCGTCCAGCTTGGCGGCCTTGGCGGCGTAGGCGAGCGCTTCCTCCATCCCGCCGAGCTGATCAACCAGCCCGAGCTGGCGCGCGGTGCCGCCGTCCCAGATCCGCCCCTGGCCGATCGCATCGACCTGTTCGGGGGTTTTGCGGCGCGACTGGCCGACCAGGCCGATGAAGCGGCGATAGCCGTTTTCAATCGTCGCTTGAACCAGCCCCTCGACTTGCGGATTGAGCCCGCCCAAGATGTCAGGCTGGCCCGAGAGCGGACTGGTCTTGACCCCGTCGCTGGTCACACCCCAGTTCGACAGCGTGTTCTCGAACGTCGGGATGATCCCGAAGATGCCGATCGATCCGGTTATCGTGCTGGGCTCGGCGAAGATGCGCGTGCCCGGGGTCGAGACCCAGTATCCGCCCGAAGCGGCAAGGTTGGCCATCGAAACCACCACTGGGATGCCCTTGGCTTTGTGGCGCAGGATCGCGGTGCGGATGCGTTCGGAAGCGAGCACCGAGCCGCCCGGCGAATCGACCCGCACCACCAGCGCGGCCAGATCGTCGTCGAGCGCCTCGTCGAGCGCCTTGGCAATGCGGTCGCCGCCAGCCTGCCCCGGCCCGGCATCGCCATCGACGATTTCACCAGCGACGGTGATTACCCCGATCGGCTTGCCAACAGTGTTGACGTCGAGATCGGCGAGCCAGGGCTCGAGGTCGGTCTTGCGGAATTCACCCACGGTGCCACCGGTCTCTGCGCCGACCAGCTTTGCAACGCGCTGCCCGAACGCGGTAGCATCACCAAGATGATCAACCAGACCGGCCTGCACCGCAGCCTTGCCGGTATCGCCACCCGCCGCGCGTAGCCAACCGGCTGGGTCCTTGGTCGGCAAATCGAGATTTGCCTTGGGCCGCGCCCTGGTCAGGTTGGTTCGGTAATCGTCCCACAGCCGGGCATAGACCGCGCCGAGTGCCTCGGCCGCCTCGGGCGATTGGTCGGAGCGAATATAGGGTTCGACCGCGCTTTTGTAGGTACCGACCTTGAACACGTGTACGTTGATCTTCAGCCGGTCGAGCAGGTTCTTGTAGTACAGCCGATTGCCGCCCGGCCCGGTGACCACCGCCCCGCCCAGCGGATCGGCCCAGACCTCGCTGGCGTGTGCCGCCAGCAGCATCGACCCGTCAGAATAGGCGACCGCGTGAGCCAACACCGGCTTTTTTGCCGCGCGCACCGTATCGAGCGCGGCGCCGATCCGTTCGAGGTGGACCTGTCCTGCGCCGGTAAAAGTATCGAGATCGAGTACCACCGCCTTGATCCGGTCGTCGTTGGCCGCAGCCTCGATCGCGCGGACCACGTCGCGTTCGCGGTACTGCTTGTCTGGGGCGCCCTGGCCCATAAGCAGGTTGAACGGATTGATCTTGGTAGGCTCCTCGACCACCGAACCTTCAAGCTTGAGCAGCAGCGCACCTTCGCGCACCAGCCCGGGATTGGGGCGCACGGTCAGCACCGCATAGACCGCCCAGAAGAACAGCAGCAGGAACAGGAGGGCGAAGGCATCCTTGATCCCGACCAGGATCGACCAGACCTTGCGTGCGAAAATCATCTGCTGCGAATTCCTGCAAAATGTC
>JANMQW010000436.1:0-8364 GCA_031370725.1 Novosphingobium sp. | reverse complement strand
GGGACAATGCCCGTCCCCTATGTACAGGAACGACATCTACGTGAGCCAAAGCGCCCTTCGCCTCACCTCGGCCCGCATCGCACTTGCCGCCGGACTGCTCGCTCTGGCGGGCTCCGCCGTGGCTCAGGAAGCCGCTGCCATCCCGACCGTCGCGCCCGACGCAGCTGCGACCGTTTCGACGGTCGCCGCGCTCAACTTGCCGCAGGGCCCGACCAACTTCCTCACCTCCGATCCCAACGTGCGCCGAGCGACCGCCAAGGTTAACGGCGACATCATCACCGATACCGACATCAGCCAGCGGGTTGCGCTGGTCGTCGCCGCCAGCGATGCCAAGGTCGGGCCAGAAGAACTGAGCCGCCTGCGCCTTCAGGTATTGCGCAACCTGATCGACGAGACCTTGCAGATCCAGGAAGCCAAGGCCGCCGAGATCACGATCGGCGATGATGAGGTCAACCAAACCTTCTCGCGCGTGGCCCAGCAAAATTTCGGCCAGAACCCCGCCAAGCTTGACGGCTATCTGGGCAAGATCGGCTCCTCGGCAGCCTCGCTCAAGCGTCAGATCCGCGGCGAGCTTGCTTGGCAGCGCCTGCTGCGACGCAATGTCCAGCCGTTCATCAACGTCTCCGATGGTGAAGTGAACGAGATGCTCGACCGGCTCAAGGCGGCCAAGGGCACCGAGGAATACCGCATCGGCGAAATTTTCCTGTCGGCCACCGAAGATACCAAATCGGCGGTGTTCGAAAACGGCAAGAAGATCGTCGAGCAGATCAAACAGGGCGGCAGCTTCGTTGCCTATGCCCGCCAGTTTTCCGAAGCATCAACCGCCGCGGTCGGTGGTGACCTTGGCTGGATCAGGTTGGCCCAGCTGCCCCCCGAACTGGCGACCGTGGCTAGCCAGCTTGCCAACGGCCAGCTGGTCGGTCCGATCGAAGTTTCTGGCGGGTTTTCGATTATTTACCTGATCGACAAACGCCAGGTGCTGACCGCCGATCCGCGCGATGCGGTGCTCAGCCTAAAGCAGATCACCCTGACTTTCCCCAAAGGCACGACCCAAACCGTCGCCACCCCCAAAGTTGTCGAGTTCTCGCGCGGGGTAAGGGCAATCAAGGGCTGCGGCGATGCTGAGACCGCCGCTGCCGCAATGGGTGTAGCGATCGTCGGCAACGACAATATCAAGGTCCGCGATCTGCCCGGGCCGTTGCAGGAAGCGATGCTCAAGCTGTCGCTGGGTGAGACCACCCCCCCGTTCGGCTCCGTCGAGGAAGGCGTGCGCGTCCTGATGCTGTGCGGGCGCGACGATCCGCAAGCCGGTGCTGGTCCCAGCTTCGAAGAGCTGATGGCCCAGATGGAAGACGAACGCGTCAACAAGCGCGCGCAGATCTACCTGCGCGATCTGCGCCGCGACGCGGTGATCGAGTATAACTGAGGAGCGGTCGAGCAGGTTACCGTGCACGCCGGGTCTGCTAGGGCGGGACTGTGCTGACTCCCCTGCCCCCGCTGGCGCTTTCGCTCGGTGACCCTGCTGGGGTCGGACCTGAACTTGCCTGTGCGGCATGGCTCCAGCGGCGCGAGGTCGGTCTCGCCCCGTTCTTCGTGGTCGGGAGCATCTCGGTCCTCGCCGGGGCCGCGCAGGTCTGCGGGCTGACCATACCGCTGCTGGCGATCGACGCGCCCGACGCCGCGGCCGAATGCTTCGCCGACGTGTTGCCGGTGCTGGATATCGCCGGGCTCGATTACGCGCCCGGCAGGCCGAGCAAGGCCGGCGCCGAACTAGCGTTGCAATCGCTGGAGATTGCTACCGGGCTGGTCCGCGGCGGTGCGGCGGCGGCGCTGGTGACCGCGCCGGTCGCCAAGTCCCTGCTCGCAGCTGTCGGCTTCAGCCATCCCGGCCAGACCGAATATGTTGCCGAACGCTGTGGTGTTTCCGCGCGCAATGCAGTGATGATGCTCGCGGGGCCCAGTCTGCGGGTGGTCCCGGTCACCGTCCACAACGCGCTGGCCGAAGTGCCGGGGATGCTGACGATCGAGTTGATCCGCAACCGCACTGCGATCGCTTCCGCTGCGCTGATCCGCGATTTCGGGATCGAACACCCGCGGATCGTGGTCGCCGGTCTCAACCCCCACGCCGGCGAGGATGGCCGCTTTGGGCGCGAGGAAATCGATATCATCGCGCCTGCGGTCGCTCTGCTGCGGGCCGAGGGGATCGACGTCACCGGGCCACTCGCCGCAGATGGCATGTTCCACGCCGACGCCCGCGCACGATATGATCTGGCGGTGTGCATGTATCACGATCAGGCACTGATCCCGTTGAAAGCGCTCGATTTCGATCATGGGGTCAATATCACGCTGGGGTTGCCGATCGTGCGCACCTCGCCCGATCACGGCACCGCGTTTTCGATTGCGGGAACCGGGCAAGCGCGCGTCGGCCCGACGCTCGCCGCGATCCGCATGGCGGGCGAGTGCGCGGCGCGGCGGGCCTGAGCGGGTTGAGCGCTCTTCCCCCTTTGCGCGAGGTGATCGCGCGTCACGGCCTGTCGGCCAGAAAGGCGCTGGGCCAGAACTTCCTCCTCGACGAGAAGCTGCTCGACCGGATCGCCGCGATCCCCGGCAGTCTGGACGGCCAGCAGGTGCTTGAGATCGGCCCTGGCCCCGGCGGTCTGACCCGCGCATTGCTGCGGGCCGGGGCGCACGTCACCGCGATCGAGATGGACCGCCGCTGTCTGCCTGCGCTGGCTGAACTGGGCGAGGCGTTTCCCGGTAGACTACGCGTGATCGAGGGCGACGCGCTGAAACTGAACCACGCCATCGTGGGCCCTTTCCATATCGTCGCCAATCTGCCGTACAACGTCGGCACCGCGCTGCTGGTCGGCTGGCTGGGGGGAGAGGCCTGGCCGCCGCAATGGGCCTCGCTGACGCTGATGTTTCAGGAGGAGGTAGCCCGGCGGATCGTCTCCGCACCCGATACCTCGGCCTACGGACGTCTGGCGGTGCTCGCCCAGTGGCGCAGCACCGCTCGGCTGGCACTCAAAGTGCATCGCAGCGCGTTCACTCCGCCGCCCAAAGTGATGTCGGCGGTGGTTCACATCGTCCCCGCAGCGATGCCCCAGGGGGTTTCGGCCAAAATGCTCGAACGGGTCACCGCCTCCGGATTCGGCCAGCGCCGCAAGATGCTGCGACAAAGCCTGAAGAGCGTCGACGGCGCGCTAACCGCGCTTGACGACCTGGGGATCGATCCGCAAAGGCGCGCCGAAACGCTTGGCGTGGCCGAATTCATCGCGCTCGCCCGGATCGTCTCCCCGTGACGTCACGCGCTGCAAGCTGATGGAGTACGCCCACCAGGACTCCTCGTCGCTGCTGTCGGCGGCGATCATCATCATCGCGGTCTTGCTGGCGATCTATCAAAGTGGGGTCGTGCCGCCGTTCGATGATGGTCGCAGTCTGGTGGCGTTCAACGTCTCGCCCGCAGGCGCGGCGCGCAAAGCCCAAGCGCCTCCGCCACCCGAGCAGGCCGCAGAGCCGGACGCAAAGATCGAGCACAAGGCACTGAACCCGCGCCCGAAGATCGTGATCGCCAACCCGCAGGCGCCCACAACCGACGACTTTGGCGTGCCCGGCTTCATCCACCTGACCCGCGCCGAGATGGTCAAGGGAGACATCGGAAAGACCCGAGGGCAAGCGCTTGCCGGGGCAGTTGGCGATCAGGCCACGCCCGGCCCTGGCCTAGGTGAGGGGGGCCTCGGTGAGGGGGGCCCCGGCGGCGAGCGACTCTACAATCCCGACTGGTTCCGCAAGCCGACCGACACCGAGCTTGCGACCTACCTGCCCAAACGCAATCCCGGTGAGGGCTGGGGCGTGGTCGCCTGCCGGACGATAGAAAACCATCGGGTCGAGGATTGCCAGATCCTCGGCGAATCGCCCGGCGGATCGGGCTATGGCCGCGCAGTGCTCAACGCCGCGTGGCAGTTCCAGGTGATCCCGCCGCGGATCAACGCCAAGCCGCAGATCGGCGTGTGGGTGCGGATCAAGATCGAATTCACCCAGCGCGGCGCTCGCCCAAGCTGAGCATTTCGCCCTAGCCCGCCGCCTTCTTACGTTGCCGCCAGGCGTGCAGCAGAGGCTCAGTATAGCCATTGGGCTGCTCGACGGCCTTGAACACCAGCTCGCAGGCCGCCCGAAAGGCCATGCTGGTCTCCCAGTTGCTTGCCATCGGCTCGTACCCCGGATCACCCGCGTTCTGGGCATCGACCTTCGCCGCCATCCTCTTGAGCGCATCCATCACCTGATCTTGCGTGCAGACCCCGTGGAGCAGCCAGTTGGCCATGTGCTGCGATGAAATCCGCAGCGTCGCGCGGTCTTCCATCAAGCCGATGTCGTTGATATCGGGTACCTTGGAACAGCCAACTCCGGCATCGATCCAGCGCACGACGTAACCCAGCAAGCCTTGGGCGTTGTTATCCAGCTCGTCGCGAACCTCGGCTTCGGACCAATTGGTGCCGTCGGCCAGCGGGACCGTCAGCAGCTCGTCGAGTTCCGGAATCCCCAGCAACTCAACCTCGCGTTGGCGCTCGAACACATCGACCTGATGATAGTGCAGTGCGTGGAGCGTCGCCGCGGTCGGCGACGGCACCCACGCAGTATTCGCTCCGGTGCGCGGGTGGGCGATTTTTTCGAGCAGCATCGCGTGCATCCGGTCGGGTGCCGCCCACATCCCCTTGCCGATCTGCGCCTTGCCCGAAAAGCCGTGGTTCAAGGCTATGGCAACGTTGCGCTTTTCATAGGCGTCGATCCACTTCGACTGCTT
This sequence comes from Novosphingobium sp., assembly GCA_031370725.1. Lineage (GTDB taxonomy): Bacteria > Pseudomonadota > Alphaproteobacteria > Sphingomonadales > Sphingomonadaceae > Novosphingobium. The sequence continues at coordinate 3,563 of JANMQW010000436.1, read as the reverse complement.
CATCGCGCCCTTGCGGACCATCGCCCCGGCCTGCATCGAGGTGTGAATCTCATCGCCCGTCCGATCGAGGAAGCCCGTGTTGACGAACACCACCCGATCGCGAACCGCATGAATGCACGCCGCCAGGTTGGCTGACGTTCGCCGCTCCTCGTCCATCACCCCGACCTTCACAGTGTGTCGCGAAAGTTCGAGCAAGTCCTCGACTGCATCGAACAAGTCATTGGTTAACAAACATTCCTCTGGCCCATGCATCTTCGGCTTGACGATGTAGATCGAGCCACAGCGCGAGTTGCGCAAGCGACCAAGCCCGGCAACGTCGTGTGCGCCGATTGCGCTTGTCACCACTGCGTCCATAATCCCTTCGGGGATTTCCGAACCGTCGCTGAGGTGGATTGCGGGGTTGGTCATGAGGTGACCGACATTGCGCACGAACAGCAGGCTGCGACCCGGTAAGATACACGTGCTCCCGTCGGCTTTGGTGAAAGTCCGGTCAGGTTCGAGCGAGCGGGTCTGCTCGGCTCCGCCCTTGGCGAAGCTGGCAGTAAGGTCGCCACGCATCAGGCCAAGCCAGTTGCGATAGGCCCGGAGCTTGTCCTCGGCATCGACCGCCGCGACCGAGTCCTCAAGATCGACGATTGTCGTCAACGCAGATTCGAGAACAATGTCGGCGATCCCGGCAGGGTCTCTGGCGCCTACCGGGTGACTTGGATCGATAATCACTTCGATGTGCAAGCCGTTGTTAAAAAACAGCAACCCGTTCTCGCTACGGCCACGAAACTGCGCCGGATCGCACAGCAACGGTAGATTGCCGCCGGTCCATTCGGCCCAGTCGCCGGACCCCTCAAGCGGTATTGCGAGGTCCAGGAACGCCCGCCCCGCGGCCACCACCGCTGCACCGCGTGCGGCATCGTAGCCCTTGCCTTGCGCCGCGGGCGCATGGGGCAACGCGTCGGTGCCGTACCAAGCATCATATAAGCTGCCCCAGCGGGCGTTGGCGGCATTGAGCGCAAAGCGTTCGTTGAGCGAGGGCACCACCAGCTGCGGGCCGGCCAGCACGGAAATTTCGCGATCGACGTTTTGGGTGCCGATGGTAAAATCGCCCGGGTCGGCGACCAGATAGCCAATCTGCGTCAGAAACTCCTGATAAGCCAATGCGTCGAAGGGCTTACCTTTGCGCTCGACATGCCAACCATCGATCTGCGCCTGGAGCGCATCGCGCTTGGCGAGCAGGTCGCGGTTGCGCGGGACGAAGCGCTCGCAAAGCGCTGAAAAGCCTGCCCAGAACCGCTTAGGATCGTGCTTGAGCGGCGCCAGCACTTCGGTCTCGATGAATGCGGCCAACCGGGCATCGACCTGCAATCCGCTGCGTTCGACCGTCGTACTCATACCACCTCGCCTATCCCGGAACGCCGCTCGCGCGGACGCCGGATTTCCGTTTGCTGCCCTGGGGAGACGCCCGCGCCTATGGCCCAAGCCGCTGCGGTTGGCAACGACAGGCGGCTTGCGCTAGGGCTGGTTGCAGATGCAACAGCTTTCCCCCACCGAAGCCGCGCTGGTCGCCGCAATCGACCCCGCGCCGATGCTGACGCAGATCCAGAGGTGGAGCGCGATCAACACCGGCACGCGCAATCTGGCGGGGCTGGCGGCGCAGGCCGAGGCGCTCGCCGCAGCGTTTGCCGCACTGCCCGGCGCGATAGACCTGATCGCCAGCGCCCCGGTCGAGGCGGTCGCCGCCGATGGGACCGTCCAGGCGCTCGACCACGGCCGTCATCTGGTCCTTCGGGTGCGCCCCGAAGCCACGCGCCGCCTGCTCCTGACCGGGCATATGGATACCGTTTTCGCCGCCGATCACTCGTTCCAGACACAACGCTGGGCCGACGACACCACCCTCAACGGCCCCGGCGTGGCCGACATGAAGGGCGGGCTGTCGGTGATTCTCGCGGCGCTGACCGCCTTCGAGGCCAGCCCCGCGGCGGCCCGGATCGGTTACGATGTGCTGGTCAATTCGGACGAGGAAACCGGCTCGCTCTCGTCCGCCGCGCTGATCGTCCAGTTGGCGCACAACAAGGCGGCAGCGCTCACCTATGAGCCTTCCGCACTCCCCGATGGCACGCTGGCGGGCGCGCGCGGTGGCAGCGGCAACTTTTCCGCGGTGGTCACCGGGCGCGCCGCGCATGCCGGGCGCAACCCGTCGTGGGGGCGCAACGCGATCGTCGCCGCCGCCGACCTTGCGCTGCGCTTGAAGGCGATGGAGAGCGCCAGCCTTTCGATCAACCCCGCGCGGATCGAGGGCGGCGGCGCCAACAACGTCGTTCCCGATCACGCGATCCTGCGCTTCAACATCCGCCCGCGCGATACCGTCGATGCCGAGCGGTTCGATCATGCGATCTACGGCGTGTGCCGCGAAGTCGAGCTCGAACACGAGGTTCAGGTGCGGCTGCATGGCGGGATCACCCGCCCGCCCAAGCCGCTGACCCCTGCCGCCGAGGCGCTGTTCTGGCTGGTTCGCGATTGTGGCGCGGCACTGGGCCAGGAAATCGCCTGGAAGCCTTCGGGCGGGGTCTGCGACGGCAACAATATCGCGGCGTGCGGCGTGCCGGTGGTCGATACGATGGGGGTGCGCGGCGGGGCGATCCATTCGAACGAGGAATACCTGATCGTACCCTCGCTGGCCGAGCGTGCGGCGCTTTCAGCAGTCGTCCTGCACCGTCTTGCCGGGGGAGAATGACGATGGCCTTCCGCATCCGCGCTGCGGCGACGAGCGATCTTCAGCCGCTTTACGAGATGGCCAAGCTGACCGGGGGCGGGTTTACCAACCTGCCGCCCGATCGCAAGGCGCTGACCACCAAACTCGCCCGCTCAGCCGATGCCTATGCTCGAAACGGTGAGCAAGGCGACGATGAACTGTTTTTGATCGTTCTGGAAAATGCCGAAACCGGTGACGTGCGCGGAACCGCGCAGATGTTTACCCGGGTGGGTCAAGCGGCACCGTTCTACAGCTATCGCATGGCCACGCTGACCCAGCATTCGAAGGAACTGGCGCGCACCTTCCGCGCCGAAATGCTCAACCTGGTGACCGATCTTGAGGGCTCCAGCGAAGTCGGCGGGCTGTTCCTCCACCCGTCCGAGCGCGCGGGTGGTCTGGGGCTTTTGCTCGCGCGCAGCCGCTATCTGTTCATTGCGATGCACCGCGCCCGGTTCGGCGACCGCATTCTTGCGGAGCTGCGCGGGGTGATCGACGAGCGCGGCGGATCGCCGTTCTGGGACGGGGTCGCGGGGCGGTTCTTCGGGATGAGCTTTCAAGAGGCCGACTATTTCAACGCGATCAACGGCGGTCAGTTCATCGCCGACCTGATGCCCAAGCACCCGGTGTATATCGCGATGCTACCCGAGACCGCGCGCAGCGCGATCGGCCTGCCCCACCCCTCAGGCCGCGCCGCGATGCGCATGCTCGAAGCCGAGGGCTTTGCCTATGAGGGCTATGTCGATATCTTCGACGGCGGCCCGACGATGACCGCGCGGACCGACAAGGTGGAGAGCATCTGCAACGCCAAAAGCGGCGT
>JANMQW010000387.1:0-5340 GCA_031370725.1 Novosphingobium sp. | reverse complement strand
ATCCTGGTGATGACCGACGATATGGTGGAGCCGCTTGCGGTCGCCAAGATCGTCAAGGCGATCGCCGACGAAGAGCAGCCCGGGATCATCATCACCGGCAAGCAGGCGATCGACGACGACAGCAACCAGGTCGGCCAGATGGTCGCCGCGCTGCTCGGGCGGCCGCAGGGCACCTTCGCCAACGAACTGACGATCGAGGGCGGGACGATCACGGTCAAGCGCGAGATCGACGGAGGGCTCGAAACGGTCAAACTGACCGCGCCCGCGATTATCACAACCGATTTGCGCCTGAATGAGCCGCGCTATGCGTCGCTGCCTAACATCATGAAGGCCAAGAACAAGCCGATGGCCCAGAAAACCCCCGCCGATTACGGGGTCGATACTGCGCCGCGATTGAAGACGATCAAGGTCACCGAACCGCCGGTGCGCAGCGCTGGGATCAAGGTTCCCGATGTCGATACGCTGATCGCAAAGCTTAAGGAAATGGGAGTGGTTTCGTGAAAACTCTGGTCTGGGTCGAGCACGACAATAGCGTCGTCAAAGACGCCACGCTGGCGGTCGTCACCGCCGCATCGCAGCTTGGCGAAGTCCATCTGCTGGTCGCAGGGTCGGGCTGTGCCGGGGTGGCCGATCAGGCCGCCAAGATCGCGGGCGTTGGCAAAGTCTATCTTGCCGACGATGCCGCCTATGCCAACGCGCTAGCGGAGAACATCGCGCCACTGGTGGCCGGCCTGATGGGGCACCACGACGCGTTCCTCGCGCCTGCCACCACGACCGGCAAAAATATCGCCCCGCGCGTTGCCGCGCTGCTCGATGTGATGCAGATCAGCGACATCCTTTCGGTCGAAGGCGGCAAGACCTTCACCCGCCCGATCTATGCCGGAAACGCCATCGCAACGGTTGAATCGAGCGACGCTAAGCTGGTCATCACGGTGCGCGGCACGGCGTTCGCCAAGGCAGAGATGAGCGGCGGTGCGGGCACGGTCGAGGCGGTTTCGGGCCCAGGCGAATCGGGCCTGTCGAGCTTCGTCGGCTCGGAAATAGCCAAGAGTGAACGTCCCGAACTAACCAGCGCCAAGATTATCGTCTCGGGCGGCCGCGCGTTGAAGGATGCGGACACCTTCCAGCAGATCATCATCCCGCTGGCCGACAAGCTCGGCGCGGGCGTCGGCGCCAGCCGCGCTGCAGTCGATGCGGGCTATGTCCCCAACGACTATCAGGTCGGCCAGACCGGCAAGATCGTTGCCCCGCAGGTCTATATCGCGGTCGGCATCTCCGGCGCGATCCAGCACCTTGCCGGGATGAAGGACAGCAAGATCATCATCGCCATCAACAAGGACGAAGACGCGCCGATCTTCCAAGTGGCGGATATCGGGCTTGTCGGCGACCTGTTCACGCTGGTGCCGGAGTTGACGGAGAAGTTATAGCGATCAGGGCGAAGGGGTGACCGTCCAGCTGCTGACCACGCTTGCTTCGGTTCCACCGGACAAGCGCCGATAGATATTCAACGGTCTGTGGTCCTCCTCCTCAAAGCGGTCGCACGCCACATAGCCCAGCTTCGCCGCGACCGCTTCCGAGGCAGCGTGGCCCTCTTCGATCATGCATAGCGTCGGTCGCACGCCGTGTTCGCGTTCGAACCATGCTAGCGCGGCGGTCATGACTTCTTGGGCGTAGCCTTTTCCCCAAGCCGATTGCGCAATGATCCAGCCCGATTCGGCCACATCGTCCAACCCATGGCCGAAGCCGCGCCACGAGTGGAACACGCCGCAGTTGCCAACGATCTCCGTCCTGCCGCGCTTGCGCAGCACGAACGTGCCGTAGCCATAGAGTGCCCAACTCCCCGCGTTGCGGAGCAGGCGCATGAACACGTCGTGGTTGTCGGGGTCCATGCCGCCTAGAAAGCGGCGAACCGCGTCTGGCTCGACCAAGGCGCGCAAACCCTCGCGATCGCTGACTTGCGGCCGCCACAGTTCAAGTCGCTCGGTGACCAGCACCGGTCCGCTCTGGGTGCCGTTCACAACAGGCTGTCGATCAGGTGGATCAGCACGCCCACAAGCCCCCCGACCAGCGTGCCGTTGATGCGGATGAACTGGAGGTCGCGGCCGACCGCGCCTTCGATCCGGTCGGTCACGGTGCGGGCATCCCAGCGGCGCACGGTTTCAGACACCAGCCGGACGATCTGGTCGCCATAACGCGTCGCCGTGCCGACCACGGTGCGGCGCGCGAAACGGTTGACCAAGTGCTGGAGCCTTTCGTCGCGCTGCAAGGCGCCGCCGAGTTCCGCGAGGCTCTCACCGAACTGGCCCGACAGCGCGCTGTGCGGATCGCGAGTCGCGCGCAGCAGCGCGGCGCGACCGCGTTCCCACATCCCGTCGAGCCAGCGTGCGAACGCCGGATTGGCCAATACCTCGCGCTTGAGGCTGGCGACCTTGGCCTGGGTTGCGGGATCGTGCACCAGATTATGCGCCAGGTCCTCAAGCCCTTTCTCGACCTTGAGCCGGACCGGATGATCGGGGATGACGACCGTCTCGGCGAGGAGCTTGTAAAGCCCGTCGAGGATCGCGTTGGCGAGTGTTTCGTCGAGCTTGGTCCAGCGGACGATCGCGTTGGCGCGCTCGTGGATCATCGTGCGGATCATCGGCTCGTTGTCTTCGAGCACGCCGCCGGACCACCGCACGAAATCCTCGAACAGCGGCATGTGGCGCTTGTCGGCAATCGCCGCGCCGAGCAGCTGGCCGAGCAGCGGTGCGACGTCGAGCTTTTCGAGCTGGGTGCGCAGCGCGCCCTTCGCAAGTCCGCCCAACTTTTCCGGATCGAGCGATTCGAGCACGTCGCCGATCAAGTTGGCGACCCCGGCGCGCAGCCGGGTCCCGTCTTTGGCGGCCACTTCGCGCGGATCGGACAGGAACGTGCCCAGCGCCTGGGCGACGTTCATCGCCTGGATCCGTCGCGAGATCACCGGCACGGTCAAGAAGTTGTCCTGGAGGAACCCCGCCATCGTATCGGCGATACGGTCCTTGTTGACGGGGATGATCGCGGTGTGCGGGATCGGGATGCCCAGCGGGTGGCGGAACAGCGCGGTCACCGCGAACCAGTCGGCCATCCCGCCGACCATCGCTGCTTCAGTAAAGGCTACGACATAGCCGACCACCGGATGCGCATCGCGGAAAGTGCGCGCGACGAAGAACAGCCCGGCCATGACCACCAGCAGCCCAGTGGCGGTGCGGCGCATCTGACGCGCCCGATCGACCGGAGCGGCGGCGATCGCCAAACGGCGCTTGAAGCCCCCCAAGCGAACGGGAGAGCGGGCGGGGGCAAGCTGCGCTGGTGCTGTCACTCGGCGGGAACGGCCTCGTGCGGCTTATCGTTCCGGTCGTCGCCCGCTTTGTAGGTCAGCACCTTGCGACCGAGCCACGGCCCGAGCCGTTTTTCGATCCCGTCGGCAAGGCTGAACCCAGCCGGCACGATCAGCAGCGTGAGCAGCGTCGACAGGATCAGCCCGCCGATCACCACTGTGCCCATCGGCGCACGGAACGGCGAGGCGCCGCCGATCGACAGCGCCGTCGGAATCATTCCCGCGACCATCGCCACCGTGGTCATGACAATCGGCTGGGCGCGCTTGTGCCCGGCTTCGATGATCGCCGCGCGCTTGGGCTGGCCATGCTCCATTTCGTCAATCGCGAAATCGATCAAAAGGATCGAATTCTTGGCGACGATCCCGAACAGCATGAGAATGCCGATGAACACCGGCATCGAGATCGGTTGCCCGGTTATCCCGAGCAGGATCAGTCCGCCCAGCGGGGCGAGGAACAGCGAACCCATGTTGACTAGCGGCGAAACGAACCGGCGGTAAAGTAGGACCAGGACCGAGAACACCAAGAGCACCCCCGCGCTAAGCGCGACGATGAAATTGCCGATCATTTCCTGCTGCCACTCGTCCTCGCCGTAAGGCGCGTTGGAGACGCCCTGCGGCAGATTCTGTATGATCGGCAACGACTTGATCGCCTTGTCGGCAGTACCCTTGACCACCCCAGGAGCCAGATCGGCGCCGACGAACACCCGGCGGCTCTGGTTGTAGCGCTGGATTTGGGTCGGGCCCGAGCCGAACCCGATCTCGGCGACGCGTGACAGCGGCACCGAGCCGCCGCTGGCGGTGGGTACCGGCAGGTTGCGGATGGTTTCGATGCTCTTGCGCGATTCGCGCGGCAGCTTGACCCGAATCGGCACCTGGCGATCGGAGAGCGAAAATTTGGCGCTGTTCTGATCGATCTCGCCTTGCGTGGCGATGCGGATCGCCTGGCTCAGCGCTTGAGTGGTGACGCCCATCGATGCAGCGAGGTCGAGCCGCGGGGTGACGATGATTTCGGGTCGACGCATGTCGGCCGACACTCGCGGCCCAACCACCTGAGCCAGCCCGCTCATCTGCTCGACCAGCGTCGAGGCGGTGCGGTTGAGTAGCTCTGGGTCCGAACCCGAGAGCATCACCGAAATCGCGCGTCCGGTTCCGCCACCGCCGGGTCCCCCGCTCCGCCCACTCATAAACGTTACCCGCGCGTCGGGAATTTTCTGCAGAACAGGGGTCAGCGCGGCTTCGAACTCTGAACTGGTTCGTGCCCGGTCGGGCTTGAGCGTGACAAAAATGTTGCCCGATCCCTCGCGGATACGCTCGAGCGCCTCCTTGACCTCGGGCTCGCGATTGACGATCGCGGCGACCTCGTCGGCCACCGCTTCGGTCTGCTGGAGCGTGGTGCCAGGCACCATTTCGATCGAGACCCGGCTGAAATCGCTGTCGTTGGTGGGAAAGAACTCCTGCGGGAGCACCGCAAACAGCAGCAGGGTGCAAGCCAGCGAGACCAGGCCCACGCCCATCATCCACAAGCGGTGATCGCGCAGCCGCGAGAGCAGGCGTCGGCCCAGCGACACGCGGTTGCCCGCGCCAGCCACGCGACGGCGATAGGCATCGACCCCGGCGGTATCGATCGACCATTTCAGGACGCTCATATAGCGGTCCATCAGCGGACCTTCGCCGTGGCTGGCGTGGCCTTTTGCCTTGAGGAAATAGGCCGCAACCATCGGCGTGATCATCCGCGCGACCGCCAGGCTCATGAGCACTGCGGCAACCACGGTCAGCCCGAAGTTCTTGAAAAACTGGCCCGATACGCCGGGCATCAGCCCGACCGGCAGAAACACCGCGACGATCGAGAAGGTGGTCGCCACCACTGCCAGGCCGATCTCATCGGCGGCGTCGATCGAAGCTTGATAGGCAGATTTGCCCATCCGCATGTGGCGGACGATGTTTTCGATCTCGACGATTGCGTCATCGACCAGCACCCCCGCGAC
>JANMQW010000350.1:0-7246 GCA_031370725.1 Novosphingobium sp. | reverse complement strand
AATCCGAACAACCCGTTCGCGGCGCAGGGCAATATCGCTCGTCTTATCGGCCGCATCCCGACCATGACGACTTATAACGAGACCCGGACCCGCGCCTATCGTGGCGCGCTCGGCATCAGCGGCGACCTGACCGACAAGATTGCGTTCAACGTCGGCGCCACTGCGATGCACGTCGATCTGCGGCGTACGCAAAAAGGTTATGTGTATATCCAGAACCTGCTCGATCTGATCGCAACCGGCGGGTTCAACTTCGTTAATGTCGGGGCGAATACCCCGGCGCAGTTCGATCGCCTGATGCCCGATAACATTAAGGGCGCCAGCTCCGATCAGCTTCAGCTCGATACTTCGGTTAGCACCGCGCTGGCCGAGCTCCCGGGCGGTCCGCTCCAGTTGGCGGTCGGTGGTTCGATCCGTTACGAAGCGGTCGATGCGCCCAGCGGCAACCCCGACACATTCGGGCCGACGCAGCGCTACTTCACCCTCAATGCCTTCGGCACCAAGGGCGACCGGACGATCTATTCGGGGTATGCTGAAATCGACGCACCGATCCTCAAGCAGCTCGATATCATCGCGGCGGGTCGATACGACAAGTATTCGAGCGGGCAGAAGTCCTTCTCGCCCAAGGTGGGCTTCAAGTTCCAGCCGGTTCGTGAACTGCTCATCCGCGGGACTTACTCGCGCGGGTTCCGTATCCCATCGTTCGGTGAGGCTAACGCCCTGCCGACCACGGGCTTTGTCACGAACAACGTGGCTCTGTTCAACAACACCTACCTGGCGCAGTATGGTTGCACGACGTCGACGTTCTCGACTTGCCCTACTTACATCCGCAGCGGTTCCTACGGTCAGACCACTCTGGCCAGCCCGAACCTCAAACCCGAGAAGTCGCGCAGTTTCACTGCGGGCGTGTTCTTCGAGCCGATCCGCAACGTGTCGTTCTCGGTCGATTACTACAATATCAAGAAGACCGGGGTGATCACCCAGCCCAGCAACGCGCCGGCACTCCAGGCGTACTACACGGGCCAGGCTATCCCGGCCGGCTACACCGTGACGGCCGATGCGCCCGACCTTTCGTTCCCGAACGCCACCCCGCGCGTGGGCTTCGTCGCCTCGCAGCTGGTCAATGCAAACACGCAGAAGACTTCGGGCATCGATTTTGGGATCGACGCCAGCTACCTGGTCACCGACAGCATCCGCTTCCGCAGCCATCTTGAGGCCAGCTACATTCTCAAGCTGGTCACCACTTTTGCGGACGGCACGCGCGAGCGTTATGACGGAACCTTGGGCAACTTCAACCTGACCGCCGGGTCGGGTACGCCGAAGTGGCACGGGTACTGGCTGAACTCGGTTGAAGTTGGCGAAAAGTTCGAACTGAACGGTACCGCTAACTACTTCGGTGGGTACGACCTGTCGGCGCAGGATCAGGGCACCGCGTACAAGGATTGCGGCCTCGATCCGGGCTACAGCCCCACCGGTTGCCGCATTCCGCGCTACATCACGTTCGATCTGCAGGGTAAGATCAAGATCAACGATCGCTTCACCTTCTCGATTACCGCGCTCAACCTGTTCGATAACCTGCCGCCGATTGACGTGGTCACCTATGGTGCCCACCTCTACAACCCGGTTCAGGGTGGTAGCGGCATCCTCGGCCGTTACTTCAAGGCGGCCGTCAAGGTCGGCTTCTAAGCCAACTAAAGCGTAGGGAACGGGGCGGCGGGAGAAATCCCGCCGCCCTTTTCTTTGGTGTGGCTCGCTCTTTCCCCTGAGAGGATTTGTCAGGGATGTGCGGGTTAAGGCCGGTGCACCACCATCCGCACGGTGCGACTGCGAACACCGCGGTCAGGCCGGCTCCGTCAGCGGGAAACGTCAGCGTCCCCGTGTCACACGTTTAACGGGAACAGCACCAGCTTGACCGGGTTCGGGCCGGACATTTCGTAGCGGCGGTGTGTGGACGCCCGGCTCCAGCGCCCGAGATATTCTTCGGGCATCGGGGACTGCGCGAACCGGAAAGCCTAGTCGCCATCACGCATTGCCGTGTGACCCGGCTGTGGATCAGCTGTTCATCGGCGGGATCAAGCCGAGCGAACCCGGCGGAGGGCAGCGCGGCAGCGCCTGCAGGACGCTCGAAGCCGTCCCCACAATCGGAACATCACGCAGTCAGGTCATGCCGCCGCGCGCGAGCGCTTTGCCGCGATCCGCGTCCATCCCGGCGACTTCCTCTGCGCGAGGTCAGGTCTGCGCGGAGCGTGAAACGATCAGGCGGCGGTCTTGGCGGCCTTGGCCAGCTCGCGCTTGACCTTTTGCGCGGAGGTGCTGAGCTTTTCATCCGCAGTCTTGACCAGCCAGTTGTCGAGTCCGCCGACGTGCTCGACCGAACGCAGACCGTGGGTCGAAACGCGGAACTTGTAGCTGCGGTCCAGCTTCTCGCTCATCAGCGTCACGTTGTGCAGGTTGGGAAGAAACACCCGCTTGGTCTTGTTGTTGGCATGGCTCACGTTGTGGCCAACCTGACGGCCCTTGCCGGTCAGTTCACAGATACGCGCCATGGGATAAAACTCTCGAATGATGGGGCGAAAATCGGCCAGGTAACCGGGGTGTTTCGCTGTAAAGCGCGGCGCATAGCGATTCGCCTCTTTGCGGTCAAGATATCGCGGGCTAGCGCGGGACGATGGCAAGCTGGCCGCTCCCCCTTCCGATGCGCGCCGCGCTCGATCAGGCGCAGGCTGGCGCGGCTGCGGGTGAAGTGCCGGTAGGCGCGGTGGTGGTCAAGGATGGCGCGGTGATCGCCGCCGCGCACAACGCCCCGCGGACCCTCTGCGATCCGACCGCACACGCCGAACTTCTCGCGATTCGCGCCGCCGCACAAGCGCTGGGCAACGAACGCCTCGATGGCTGCGAACTGTGGGTCACATTAGAGCCGTGCACGATGTGTGCAGGCGCAATCGCCCACGCCCGCATCGCCCGGCTCTATTACGCCGCGCCCGATCCCAAGGGCGGCGCAGTCGAGCACGGCGCGCGGGTGTTCGCGCAGGACCAGTGTCTGCACCGGCCTGAGGTTTATTCAGGTATGGGCGAGGGAGAGGCTGCGGGGTTGCTACGGGCGTTTTTCGGCGCAAGAAGATAACCGGGCGGTGCTAAAGTCCACGCCAGATTTTCAGCGTCGCCGAATCGCGCGGACCTGCCTGCTGGGCCTTGCAGCGCGCCGCGCGAAAGCGGCGGTCGAGGCAGACGCGGACTTCGCGCAGCCACCCGGTGCGGCTCACCAGCAGCCCGAAGCTGGCGGGCGGGCGACCGGGGTTGGCCTCGGCGAACGCTTTGCGGAAGGCACCAGCAGTCAGGGCCCGATCGCGTGAGAGGCGCTCCATCGCCGGGTAACGCATCGCATCGGCGAGGATGTTGCTAACCCGGTAATAGCCCGCCGCATCGCGTGCCATGCAGCTACCGTGTTTGGCCCATTCGTGCGCGATCAGATAGGCGCTGGGGGTGCGGCACACCTGCCCGCGCGCCGTGGCGGGGGTAGGTGGCGGTACCGCCCGGCACCACTGCGGTGAGCGCGCGGCGCCCTCGGGCCATAGCCCATGGACAATGAAGCCGAACCGCCCCGCTGTTCCCGAGCATTGCTGCCGCTGGGCGGGATCGCGTTCCTTGCCGCGACAGAACTCGGGCGACCAGCTCAGCGCCAGGCTATAGCCAGTGATCGGGGTGCGCACAGCCGGGCCGTCGGGCGTTAGCGGGCGAGCCGCAGACACATCGGCAGGAATGCGGCACTGATAGGCCTGCGCTGATGCGGTCGCCGGACCCAGCAGCGCCGCGAGCAGCAGCCAGGCCGCGCTAGTCGAAAGTCGTCGGATCGCCGGGTCCATTCGCGCCCTTGCTTTCCAACCAAGCCATCGCGTCGGGGCGGAACAGCAGCCAGGCACCGTAGACCTGGAGCCCAACCGCAGTCAGTCCAAGCACGGTGACCAGCCCCTTGGGCACCAGCGGATTGGCAAGCGAACTGAGAAAGCCGAACAGGCCGAGCGCGGTCAGCGCCACATATATCCATTTGGCGACGTTGCTGGCGCGCCGCGCGATGAAGTACCACAGCAGCAGCGGGATAAGGATGCCCACGACCAACCCGAACATCAACGTGCCGGTCCCCATTCCGACCGCCTTCATCCGCGGATCGTTGAGCATTGCGCTGACCTGGCTCCAACTCAGGAAGGTGTTGACCAACCCGACCGCAATTGCACCGAGATAAACCTTCTCAAAAAGTTCGATCGATTTCGGACGCATGCAGTCCTCCCCCGGTTGTGTTATTCAGGCAGGCTAGCGACCCGCCGCCCGAACGCAACCCTCACAGGGGCGTGAAGTCCAACCCGATGTCGGCAGCAGGCGCGCTTTGGGTCAGGCGGCCGACCGAGACGTAGGTTACGCCGGTCGCGGCGATGGCGGCGATGGTGTCGAGCCGAACCCCGCCGCTGGCCTCAGTGGGCACGCGCCCGGCGACCAGCGCCACGGCCTGGCGCAATGTTGCAACGTCCATATTGTCGAGCAGCAGGCGGGTCGCCCCGGCGGCGAGCGCGGGTTCGATCTGGTCGATCCGGTCGACTTCGCAGATGATCTCGGCAACCCCGGCGGCCCTGGCCCGGCGCACCGCCTCGGCCACCCCGCCCGCGACCAGGACGTGGTTGTCCTTGATCATCGCCGCGTCCCACAGCCCCATCCGGTGGTTCTGCGCGCCGCCGGTGCGGGTCGCGTATTTTTCCAGATGGCGCAGCCCGGGGATGGTCTTGCGGGTATCAAGCAGCGTGGCGTATCCGCACATCGCCTCGACATAGCCGCGTGTCATCGTTGCGATGCCAGACAGGTGCTGGGCTGTGTTGAGCGCGCTGCGTTCGGCGGTCAGCATGGCGCGGGCATTGCCTTCGAGCCGCATCAGGTCCGACCCGGCAGGCACTTGCGTGCCATCCTCGACCAACACCTCGATCCGCATCCCCGGATCGAGCGCGCGGAAGAACGCGGCGGCGATCGGCAGTCCGCAGACCACAATCGCGTCGCGGCTGTCCATTACGCCCGAAAAGCGCGCGTCGGCAGGGATCACGCTCTCGCTGGTTACGTCGCGCCCACCACCTTGCAGGCCCTCGCCGAGGTCTTCGGCGAGCGTGGCGGCGACAAAGGCGGCAAGGTCGAAGCCGACGAGGGTGAAGGTGCTCAGTGAACGAACCGCGCAACCACATCGCGATAACTGCGCGAGACCTTCACCTGAGCGCCCGAATCAAGCACCAGAAAGCACTCGCCATTGGTGTGCGGCTTGACCTGGCGGACCTGGTTCAAGTTGACGATGGTCGAACGGTGGACCCGCTGAAACACCCGCGGATCGAGGCGGCGTTCGAGGTCCTTCATCGTTTCACGCAAGATCAGCGAATTGTCGCCGGTGTAAATGCACATATAGTCGCCCGCGGCCTCGATGTGCTCGATCGAATCGACATCGACGCGGAAGATCTGGCCGCGATCCTTGATGTTGATCAGCTTTTCGAAGCGGCTTGCAGCCTCCTCTTCATCGGGCATCTGATCGTAGGCATCGGGAGCGACTTCGGCGAGCACGGTCTTGAGCTTCTCGACTTCTTCCAGCCCGCGTTTTTCGCTGATCCGGGTCCGCGCCCGATCAAGCGCGTCGGCCAGGCGATCATCATCGACCGGCTTGAGCAGGTAATCGACTGCGTTGGCCTCGAACGCCTTGATCGCATGTTCGGAAAAGGCAGTGACGAACACGAACAGCGGCGGTTCGATCTCCATCACGCCCTTGACCACGCTGAACCCGTCGAACCCGGGCATCTGGATATCGAGGAACACCAGATCGGGCTTGCCCGTCTTGATCTTGCGGATCGCCTCGCGCCCGTTGGAGCAGGTGTCGATGATCTCGACATCGGGATACTTGGCAAGGCGAAGCTCAAGCCCCTGAATGGCCAGCTTTTCGTCATCGACCAGGATGGTGCGGATGGTCATTGCGTTCCTTCGTTGGTGAGACCGCCCCTGCTGCCAGAAGCGAACCTAGGCCCGCGCAAGGCCCGACTCAACCCGCCGTAACGAGTCTCAACCCGCCGTGACGAGGCGCGATACGGGTGCGGGCACGATTGCGGGTTGTTCGCGCACTTCGAAGGGCAGTTCGATCACGACCGCAAAGCCCCCCTCCGGCGCATCCTGGATATCGAATCGCTGCTCCTCGCCATACGCCTGCGCCAGCCGGTCACGGATGTTGGCGAGTCCGACCCCGGTGGACACCGTGTCGCTGGCCTCGGGCCGTATGGGATCGGGCGACGACTGCAATCCCGGACCGGTGTCGGATACGGTGATCCGCAGCATCGGGCCGACGAGTTGCGCCGCGACGGTGATTTCAGCGCCTTCCTCCAGTGGAGTGACCGCGTATTTGATCGCGTTTTCGACCAGCGGCTGGAGCAATAGCGACGGCAGCAGCGCCCCGCGCGTGTCGGCGGCGATATCGAAACGGGTGCGCAGACGGTCTTCGAAGCGCATCCGCTCGATATCGAGATACAGCTTCAGCGTCTCGATCTCTTGCGCCAGTGTGACCCGCCCGGCCGGCTCGTTGATTAGGGTGTAACGCAGGAACGACGACAACCGGCTGAGCATCGCGTTGGCGGGCTCGGTCTGCTTGAGCAGCACCAGCGTCGAGATCGAATTGAGCGTGTTGAACAGGAAATGCGGGTTGAGCTGATAGCGCAGCATCGCCAATTGCGCGCTGGTCGCCTGGTTCTCCAATCTGAGGAGCTGGTCGTTCTGTTCTTCGACCTGAAGGAAGAAGTTAATCGCGTAGTACAGCGCAGACCACGCCCCCAGCAGCGTGAGGTCGAGGTAGAACACCCCCAGGAACAGCTGGGTGAACCCGGTATCGCTACCCGGCCGGTAAAGCCCGATCACCCAGCTATCGATGAACGCATAAAGGCTGACCGCGAATGGCAGGATCAGCGCGGTCACCCCCCAGGTGACCAGCGGGCTACGGTTGATCAGATAGCGATAGATCACCGACAGGATCGAAGAGATAGAAAATCCGGTGATCGAGGCGATCAGCACCAGCACCAGGAACGACAGCGGCTGGGCGTTGGCCAGACTCGACATTGCGCGCAGCACCATCGCCCCGCCCCACCCGGCCGCCTGAAGCTGCCAGAAGGCGCGGTTCTTGTTGCCGAAGAACGGCGTGGGGGCGAACGGCAGCACAGCCATAGGCAACGGATAGCGGGTTTTGCCCAAG
>JANMQW010000322.1:0-4514 GCA_031370725.1 Novosphingobium sp. | reverse complement strand
GCGCCAGGTCCACCAGTGGACGCTCGATTTCATGGGCCGCACCCCGTGGGCCGATCGCTTCGCGGTCACCGCCGACAAGATCGGCGAGGCGCTCGATTTCATGGAGGCCTGCGGGATCGACCCGGCGACCGTGCCGCAGCTCCAGGGCACCAGCTTCTACACCAGCCACGAGGCGCTGCATCTGGCCTACGAGCAGGCGATGACCCGCCAGGATTCGCTGACCGGCGACTGGTACGACACCAGCGCGCACATGCTGTGGATCGGCGACCGCACCCGCTTCGATGGCTCCGCCCACGTCGAGTTTCTGCGCGGCGTCGGCAACCCGATCGGGATGAAGTGCGGGCCAAGCCTCGCCCCAGACGCGCTGCTGCGCCTGCTCGACACGCTCAACCCGGCGCGCGAGGTGGGGCGGATCACGCTGATCAGCCGCTTCGGCGACGACAAGGTCGAAGCCGGGCTGCCCCCGCTGGTCCGCGCGGTAAAACGCGAGGGCCACCCGGTGGTGTGGAGCTGCGATCCGATGCACGGCAACGTGATCAAGGCCGACAGCGGCTTCAAGACGCGCCCGTTCGACCGCATCCTCGCCGAAACCAAAGGCTTCTTCGCGGTCCACCGCGCCGAGGGCACCCACGCGGGCGGCATCCACATCGAGATGACCGGGCAGGACGTGACGGAGTGCGTCGGCGGCGCGGTGGCGATCACCAGCGAGGCACTGGCGGACCGCTATCACACGCATTGCGATCCAAGGCTGAACGCGGCGCAGAGTTTGGAGCTGGCGTTCCTGCTGGCGGATATGCTGAACTTGGAGCGAGGGCACAGGGCAAGCGCGGAGGCGGCTTGAGGGGGCTGGGTGCCCCTATCCAAGAATTAGGATCCCGATTAACACTCGACAAAGGTGGGTCTGGGTAGCGACAAACTAGCGCAAATCGATTGAACCCGCAGAATTGCGATTTGGCCTTATCATTCGACAGGCTAGGAGAGGCACGTGAATGCGGAGACTGCCCCTCAACTGCCCTACAATGGCAAGCTCTTTCGCTGGGCGCGCAACTGGCGCGGGAAGTCTCTGGATGACGCGGCCCGCAAGCTTCAGACAAGCCCGGAAAACATAGCGGCTTGGGAGGAAGGTGAGGGCGCGCCTACGGTCAGACAGGCCCGCATGCTTGCCGATTTCTACGAGCGCGGATTCCTTGAGTTTTTCCTGGACGAGCCGCCCGAACTTAATGAGTCGGCTCTGGTTCCCGATTACAGACTGCATCGTGACGCAACGAAGCCAGCAGACGACAAGGAAATTTGGCATATTCAGCGTTGGGCCGAGACAAAGCGCCTCAATGCTCTCGATCTTTTTGACCTGCTTGGTGAGCAGCCGCCGAGCCTCCCTGACGGTCTTCGCGCCTCACTTGAATCTAACCCTGAGCGTGCCGCTATGGATGTGCGGCGGGAGGGCGGGTTCAACATAAGAAAGCAGCTTGAGCTTACCGGGAACGATAGGCAGCGCCTGCCCAAGCTAATCCGCGAGACTTTTGAGCGCCTTGGTGTGCTCGTGCTGCGTCGAACTGATCTGGGAAACTATGGCGTCAGGGGAATCAGCCTAGCAGAATACCCACTCCCGACGATTGTATACGGAGCCGAGGCGCCGACCGCACAAGCCTTTACGCTGGCGCATGAGTTTGGTCACATGTTGCTTCGTCAAAGCGCGATCAGTGGCCCCCCCTCGGCGAAGGGCGCGGACACCCACGAAAGGGCAGTCGAGAGGTGGTGCGACCAATTTGCGGGAGCCTTTCTCATCCCCGCCGAAGCGATGGCGACCCGCTGGGCAAAACCAAATGTACCAATGCCGCAGCTTGGCGACGACACGATAGTCAGCCTTGCTAAAGCATTTCGGGTTAGCCAACACGCAATGCTAATTCGCCTTGTGGACATTGGCTACGTTGAGGCCGACTTCTACTGGAATGTGAAGCGACCACAATATCTCGCACAGGAAGCCGACTACCAGGCACGCGGCGGAATCCCGCTCTACTACGGCACTCGTTACGTAAATATACTGGGAGGATTGTATACTGGCCTTGTTCTTGAAGCATGGGGTCGCGGGACAATTACGAATGACAGCGCCGCACGGTTCATGGGTATCAAGAACCTCAGCCATCTTGACGACATTCGGCGCGAGTTTCGGGCCTGAACCCGAAGTACTGCCTTGATATGTCTGGGTTGAGCAACCCCGCTCAACAGATGCCCCAGGACATTCACACCTCGCTCTGGGCTCAGATCGAGGCACGAATTGCTGATGGAATTTTCGGGACAACTGCGGAGGTTTTCGAAGAACTTAAACACATACCGCCGCCTTTCGGTGACTGCGTAAAGACCAACCATGCTGCGCTCGTCTTTGAAGTTGGCGGCGATCATTGGAACTGGCGAGCCTATCTCGGTCACACCACCCGAATGCAGACCGTCTATGAACCCTTTATATCCGAGCGGAACAACAACAGGGAACACACGGTCAACTTGAACGATCTCTCGATCATTGCCCTCGGTAAAACGCTTTCGCTTCCGGTGGTCAGCATGGAGGCTAGAAAGGGAGCGAGCGCCATCAAGCGCCGCGGCATTCCTGATATTTGCGATGCCGAAGGGATTCAACACATGGACTTTAGCGACCTGCTCCGCGCAGAAGGGATCAAGCTTTGACCATCACTGTGTCGGACGACGCTGATCCAAAGCCCGAGAGACGCATGCATAACTGACAACCGTTGCCATCTACCTGCGAAGGGGCGATGGGTAAGGGTGATTGCGCACGCCATGCCTCACTCACATCAGCGAAAAGCGTCGCGTTTCATCGCTCCGGATCAGGCCAAATCGTCCAACCCAACCCCCAGCGCATCCGCCAGCTTGCGCAACGTCGCAACGGAACCCGACTTCGTGCCGCTTTCGATATTGGCGATCTGCACGCGATTGACGCCGGACGCTGCTGAGACCGCCGCCTGGGCCAGGCTGCGCAGTTCGCGCCACACGCGCACGGGGCTTTCGCCCGCGATCAGACGCTTGGCGAAGGCTTCGGCGGCGAGTTCCTCGCCGCCCCGCGCGAACGCCGCCATCGCGTTGTCGTGCGCGCGCAGGTCGGCGAAATTCTCGGCGGTGCCGAGCAAGGCCCGGTATTCGGCAGCAGGGATGGTGACCATTTCGCCCATTGTTCGCTCCTTCAATCGTAGATGCCGCCACGCGGGCCAATCTCAGCCGTTCCGGTTACCACACCAACTAGCCATCGTCGCCCCGGCGCAGGCCGGGGTCTAACCGACAGCGCATCATGGCGATGATAGTGCGGGCGGAGGGCTTGGTTGGACCCCAGCCTGCGCCGGGGCGACGGGGTTTGCGGAATCGAGCGTTGGCGAGGCTTGCGTTCCTCTCCCCTCGCGGGAGAGGATACGGAGGGTTGCGAGCTTGCTCGCTAGCCAGAGTTGGTGAGGGGGTGCGATAGTGCGCCTCGCCTCGCCCCCTCACCAAGCTCCGCTAGTTCCTGACGGAACAAGCTTCGCTATCCTCTCCCGCGAGGGGAGAGGATTGATGGGGCGTCCTGGCTTGCACTGTTGGATTTCGTCTGCTCGCATCGGGCGATGGTTCGGCCTGTTTGCTCCATCGGCGTTCGCGACGCTTACCGCCCGGCTCGAATGTTCACACCCGCTTGTCGGCCTCGCCTGCGGAAGGTCACACCATGGACAAGTGAGCAGTCCGGTGGAGCGGTCGCGAAGCGGCGGAAGTCCGGGCTTTCGCGGGTCGCACGAAGCCGTTCGCGCGCCAAAAGTCACAGTGTTTCGATTGGCGCTGCGCGGTCCACGGAAATTGCCGACTTGGCGCACCGCACGCTGCTTGCCCGCCCCCAAGCCCAAATTGATTGCCCCTCCGCCCGCCGCTCCCTAACTCTAGCGCCATGACCGCACCCGCCGCCGTTCCGACCACGCTCGATCTCATCGGCAACACCCCGCTCGTCCGCCTCGCCGGACCATCCGCCGCCGCCGGGTGCGAGATCTTTGGCAAGTGCGAATTCGCCAACCCCGGGGCCTCGGTCAAGGATCGCGCGGCGTTGTGGATCGTGCGCGATGCCGAGGCGCGGGGGAGCTTGCTGCCGGGCGGGACGATTGTCGAAGGGACCGCGGGCAACACCGGGATCGGGCTGGCGCTGGTCGCCAACGCGCTGGGCTACAAGACCGTGATCGTGATGCCCGAGACCCAATCGCGCGAGAAGATGGACACGTTGCGCGCGCTCGGGGCCGAGCTGGTGCTGGTCCCCGCGGCACCGTTTTCCAATCCGGGGCACTTCGTCCACACCTCGCGCCGCCTGGCCGAGGAGACGCCCGGCGCGGTGTGGGCCAACCAGTTCGACAACGTCGCCAATCGCCGCGCCCACATCGAAAGCACCGCGCCCGAGATCTGGGAGCAGATGGAACACCGGATCGACGGGTTTACCTGCTCGGTCGGCACCGGCGGGACGCTCGCCGGGGTGGGCCTCGCGCTCAAGGCGTTCGACG
>JANMQW010000307.1:0-3996 GCA_031370725.1 Novosphingobium sp. | reverse complement strand
GTATCGACCGCCACCCCGTAACGCCGCTGGAGCCGGGCCACGACGAGCGCGAGATGCTCGTCGTTGACCCCGCGCAGCAGCGTTTCGTGGGTGGCGTCGTCCTGCTTCCATTCGAGCGCGGGGTCCTCCTCGCACAGCCGGTGGAGCGCGGTGGAAAGCTTGACGTCGTCCTGGCGGTTGCGCGTGGTGATCGCGATTCCTGCGTTGCGCGGCGGATACTCGACCAACGGTTCGCCACCTTTGCGGGCATTGCGCGCCCCCAGCAGCATGCCAGTTCTGGCCGCATCGACCTTCGCCACCGCGACGATGTCGCCCGAGCGTCCCTCGGCCTGCTTGGCAGTCTTTTCGCCCTGCATGGCGAACAGCGATCCGGTGCGCGCGGCTTCGCCGTCGATCAGCAACTCCTCGCCCTCGCGCAGGGTGTCGCCCAGCACCCGGCCCAGCGCGAGGCGGCCCATCGCCCCGCCGTTGGCAATCTTGAACACGTGCAACGCGCCGCCTTCTTCCAGCCCGACGCGGCTCGCGGCCGCATCCGGCCCCGGCGTCTCGTGGCGAAGCAGCTTCATCAGGCGGCGGATACCTCCCCCGGTGGTTGCCGAGCCGAACAGCACCGGCACCACCTTGTTGCCCCCGGTATCTTCGGCCAGATCGGCCAGCACCGCCGCGGCCTCGGGCTCCTGGTCCATCAGCAGCGCCTCCATCAGCGCGTCGTCGAAGTCGGCCAGCGTTTCGAGCAGACGCGCGCGTTCCTCTTTCTCGCGCCCGGCAAGATCGACGGGAATCGCGATGAGTTCGGACGGTTTGCCTGGCTGGTAACGATACGCCCGTTCGAGAGCGACATCGACATAGCCGATGATCGCTTCGCCCTGGCGGATCGGGAACTGGCGCAGCGCGAGCGGCTCGCGGCTCATCGGCTGGAGCGCTTCGAGCACCTCGCGGACCGATCCGGCGCGCGCCCCGTCGATCTTGTTGACGAAAATCGCGTGGGGGATGCCCAGCGCATCGACCCGCCGCAGAAACGGTTCGGCCAGCGTCGCGCGGGTGGAGTCAGGATCGACCACCACGATCGCCAAATCGACCGCTGGCAGCGCGGCGAGTCCGTCGGCGGCAAAGCCTACCCCGCCGGGGGTGTCGACCAGCGCGAAATGATCGTCGAGATAATCGAAGTTGAGCAGGTTGATCTCGGTCGAGCCGCGCCGGGCGCGGGCTTCGGGGCTGGAGTCGCCGACGCTGGTGCCAGCCTCGACGCTGCCCTGGCGGGTGATCGCCCCGCTGGCGTAGAGGAGTGCTTCGGCCAGGCTGGTCTTGCCCGTCCCGGCCGGCCCGATCAGGGCGACCGCGCGGGTGGCGCCAGCCCGGCCGCCTATCGCGCCAGCAGGGGTGTCCCTCGATTGTGGGGCGATGGTGGCCATCGTCGGCTCCTCTCCGTCAGGGTTGGAGCGCGCCGGGCCCGTGCTGCGCCCGAAGCGCTGGGAAGCGGCCATGCTCTGCTTGTCGCGCGCGAGTCGCAAGCGGTTTTGCGCAGTATCGCACGCTTGCCGCGCCGGGCAGGGCGCGTAAGACGGTGCGATGACCCAAGCGAACGAATGGGAAGGCCCCGTGGGGCGCAGTTGGGCTTCCGAATGGGAGCGCACCGACCGCAGTTTTGCCGCGATGACACAGCATTTGTTGCGCAGCATTGCAGTGCTACCGGGCCGTGCGATCGTCGATATCGGCTGCGGCGCGGGCGAGGTCTCGCTGGCGGTTGCCGATGCCCGCCCGCTGGCGCGGGTGCTGGGGATCGACATTTCCGCCGATCTGGTCGCCAGTGCCACGATCCGCTCGCAAGGCCGCTTCAACTGCGTCTTCGCGCTGGCCGATGCGACCACCTGGCAGCCCGATCGCGGCGCGCCCGACCTTTATGTCTCGCGCCACGGGGTGATGTTCTTCGCCAATCCGGTGGGCGCTTTCTCGCACCTCGCCCAAGTTGCCGCCGATGGCGCCTCGCTGTGCTTTTCGTGCTTTCGCAGCCCGCGCGAAAATGTGTGGGCCAGCGCGATGGGCGAACTGATCGGCGGTGGTGGGCTGGCGCCTGGCGATCCGCACGCGCCGGGTCCGTTCGCGTTTGCCGACCAGGAATACGTGGCAGGCCTGCTTCATACGGCGGGGTGGCGAGATGTGGGCTTCGATCCGGTCGATTACCGCTATCTGGCTGGCTCCGGGAGCGATCCGGCCGCCGATGCGCTGGGCTTTTTCATGCGGATCGGCCCCGCCGCGCGCGCTTTGCGCGAACTGCCTGAGGCCGAGCGCCGCCCGGTGATCGCGCGGATCGAACGCTTCCTGGTGGAACAATCCGCGCACGGCGAGGTTGCGTTTCCTGCAGCGGCCTGGATCGTGACCGCGACGAAAGCCTGAACTTATGAGCGAACGAATTGCGGTGATCGTCAACCGGAGTGGCGGCACGGCATCCTCGCTCGGCGACAAGCTCGAAGCCACCGTGCGCGAGGCATTCGCGGGACAAGACATCGATCTTCAGTTGATCGAGGGCAAGGAAATCGCCGCAGCGGTGAAGAGCGCGACGGGTCGTCCGGTGGTGGCAATCGGTGGTGGCGACGGCACCCAGGGTACCGCCGCGGCGGCTTTTGTGGGAACCGAGACCGCCCAGATCGTCCTCCCGCTCGGCACCCGCAACCACTTGGCCAAACAGCTCGGGATGCCCGCCGACCTCGCCGATGCCGCCAAAGTCGCGCGCGATGGCAAGCCCCAAGCGATCGACTTGGCGAAAGCCAGCGACTCCGCTGGCGAGCGGGTGTTCGTCAACAACGCTTCGATCGGGCTCTATACCAAGCTAGTGCGCGAGCGCGACAAGCGCTGGGGGCCGAAATGGCTGGGCACGATCCCCGCGACGTGGATCGTGCTGCGCACCCTTCGCGCCAAGGCGCTGCACCTGACCATCGACGGCAAGCGCCAACGCGTCGTCACCCCGCTGCTGTTCATCGGTAACAACCGCTACTCGCTCGACGCAGGCAGCGTGGGCGAGCGGGTGTCGCTGAGCGACGGGGTGTTGTCGCTGTTCGTGGTCGCGCGGCAGAGCCCGCTTGCGTTGATCGGCTTTGCCTTGCGCTCGCTGCTCGGTCGCGCCGATGACGAGCGCGATTTTTGCGCGCTTGAGGATGTGAAGGAGGTTGTCGTCGAGGGTCGCGGCGCGATCGATGTCGCGTTCGACGGCGAGGTCGAGCGGATGGCGCTGCCGCTGACTTTTGCGATCATGCCCGGCGCGCTCAAGGTGCTGGTGCCGAAGGACGCAACCGGAGGCGAGCGACCTAAACCTTAAACCTCTTGCCGCACCGCAGCGGGGAACCTAATTCGCTGGCTGATATGACAGCCACAAATGACATCCGCCGCTCGTTCCTCGATTACTTCGGCTCGACCGGGCACGAGATCGTGCCGTCCGCGCCGCTGGTGCCCTACAACGATCCCACGCTGATGTTTGTCAACGCCGGGATGGTGCCATTCAAGAACGTGTTCACCGGGCTGGAGACGCGCGCCATCCCGCGCGCCACTTCCTCGCAGAAATGCGTGCGCGCGGGGGGCAAGCATAACGATCTCGACAACGTCGGCTACACCGCGCGGCACCACACCTTCTTCGAGATGCTGGGCAACTTCAGCTTCGGCGACTATTTCAAGGAGCAGGCGATCGTTCATGCGTGGACGCTACTGACCCGCGAATGGGGCATCGATCCCGACAAGCTGACCGCCACCGTCTATCACACCGACGACGAGGCGTTCGATTTGTGGGGCAAGATTGCCGGGCTGCCTGAAAGCCGCATCATCCGCATTGCGACCAAGGACAACTTTTGGGCGATGGGCGACGATGGCCCGTGCGGCCCGTGCAGCGAAATCTTCTACGATCACGGCGCGCACATCCCCGGGGGTCCTCCGGGCAGCCCCGACGAGGACGGCGACCGCTTCGTCGAAATCTGGAACCTGGTGTTCATGCAGAACGAGCAGGCCGGG
>JANMQW010000305.1:0-3190 GCA_031370725.1 Novosphingobium sp. | reverse complement strand
ATCGAGGTGGCGTCGTAATCGGCGGGCGGCTCCATCGCGGTCAGCGCGAGCAGCTGGAGCATGTGGTTCTGGACCATGTCGCGCAGCGCGCCGGTGTCTTCGTAAAACCCCTTGCGCCCCTCCAGCCCGACGGTTTCGCTGACGGTGATCTGGAAATGATCGATCCCGGCCGAATTCCACAGCGGTTCGAACATTGCGTTGGCAAAGCGCAGCGCGAGCAGGTTCTGCACAGTCTCCTTGCCCAGATAGTGATCGATCCGGAAGATGCGCTCTTCGGGAAACGCCGCGGCGACCGCATCGTTGATGTGGCGCGAGCTTGCCAGATCGTTGCCGAGCGGCTTTTCAAGCCCGATCCGCACCCCTTCGTGCGCCAGCCCCGCAGCGGCGAGGCCCTTGATCGTCGGCTCGAACAGGAACGGCGCGGTCGACAGGAAGATCGCGAGCCCGCCCGAGATATCGCCGACTTTTTCCGCCAGCGCGGGAAACCCTGCAAGGTTCGAGGCGTCGAGCGGCTGGTACGAAAGCCGCTCAAGAAAGCCGTCCAGCTTGCTGTCGTCCTTGCGCTCATCGGGCAGGAATTCGCCCAGCGCGGCGCGCGCCATCTCGCGAAAGCCTGCGTCGTCGAGGTCCGAGCGGGCAGTGCCGACGATCCGCAACCCCGGATTGAGCAGACCGTCTTCGTGGAGCCCGAACAGCGACGGCAGCAGCATCCGCCGCGCCAGATCGCCGGTTGCGCCAAACAGGAGGAGGGCGGAGGAACGCGAGGCGGTCATGGAATCTCCAGCAATACGGCGCACTCGCTGCTAACCGACACTGTCTCTTCGCACACGCACAAAAGCAAGGGTAGGCTTGCGAAGCGTTCGATCGGCGGCCAAGACCCGCGCCGTGGATGATTTCCCCACTCTGCTGCCGTCGAAAACGCGCCGCTTTGCCAGCCTGACACCGGGCGGCCGCGGGTCGCGCGATCGCGAGATCGCCAGCGAAGTACCTGTGGCGATCAGCGTGTGCGGCTTCGGCTATGCGGTGATGATGGCGACCCCCGTCGATCTGGAAGACTTCGCGTGGGGTTTTGCGCGCTGCGAACGCCTGATCGACCATCCCAGACAAGTCGAAAGCGTTTCGCTGCGCCACGAGGAGCGCGGCGTCCTGCTCGATATCTGGCTGGTCGAAGAGTGCCGCGAGCGGGTGGTCGAGCGAGTTCGCCACCGCGTGGGCGAGAGCAGTTGCGGGCTGTGCGGCGTCGAAAACCTCGACCAGGCGCTACGCCCCCTGCCCGCGGTCGCGGCGCCATCGGGGATCGAACCTGCTGCGGTGTTTGCCGCACTCGCCGCGCTGGGCGCGCATCAGCCGCTCAACGCCGTCACCGGCGCGGTCCACGCCGCCGCGTTTGCCGACCGCCACGGTGCGATCCTGGCCGCGCGCGAGGATGTCGGCCGTCACAACGCGTTCGACAAGCTGATCGGGCATGGATTGCGCGCGGGTTTGGCGGCGAGCGAGGGCTTTGCCCTGCTCACCTCGCGCTGCTCGTTCGAGCTGGTCGAAAAGGCCGCGCTGGCCGAGGTGCGCCTGCTGGTCACGATATCGGCGCCGACCGCGCTGGCGATCGAGCGCGCCCAATCGTGCGGCCTCACCCTGATCGCGCTGGCCCGCAGCGATGAAATGCTCATCGCGGCGGACCCGCACGGGGTATTTCGATAAAAACCTACATGCGCTTCAAAGCACACAGCTTGTTGCCGTCGGGATCGCGCAGATAGGCGAGATAGAGCTTGCCGAACGAGGCGTCGCGCACGCCCGGTGCGTCCTCGATCGAGGTGCCGCCGTTCGCGACGCCCGCGGCATGCCACGCGTCGGCCTGCTCGGGCGTATCCATCGCGAAACCTACCGTGCAGCCATTGCCCGCGGTGGCCGGCTGGCCGTCGATTGGCGGGGTGACCATGAACAGCCCGTCGTTGTACATGTAGATCAAGCGACCCTTGTCGTCCTTCATCCCCGCGCGACCGCCCATTGCGGTGAAAACCGCGTCGTAGAACTTCTTCGAGCGGTCGACGTCGTTCGATCCGACCATGTTGTGGCTGTACATTGCCTCTCTCCTTTTGATTGCGAACTGCGACCTATCGCGCCCGCGGGCAGCGATCAATAGACCACCACGCTCCGGATGCTCTCGCCGGAGTGCATCAGGTCGAAGCCCTTGTTGATCTCTTCGAGCGACAGCACATGGGTGATCATCGGGTCGATCGCGATCTTGCCCTCCATATACCAATCGACGATCTTGGGAACGTCGGTCCGGCCTTTCGCGCCGCCGAAAGCGGTGCCGCGCCAGTTGCGCCCGGTCACCAGCTGGAACGGCCGCGTCGCGATTTCCTTGCCCGCCTCGGCCACGCCGATGACGATGCTGGTGCCCCAGCCACGGTGGCAGCATTCGAGCGCCTGGCGCATAACCGTGGTGTTGCCGGTGCAATCGAAGCTGAAATCGGCCCCGCCATCGAGCATCGCGACGAGGTGCGCGACCACGTCGGACACGTCCTTTGGATTGACGAAATCGGACATCCCGAACTGGCGGCCCCATGCCTCGCGGTCGGGATTGATATCGACCCCGACGATCCGCCCGGCCCCGGCCAACCGCGCTCCCTGGATCACGTTGAGCCCAATCCCGCCGAGCCCGAACACCACCACGTTGTCGCCGACCTGGACCTTGGCGGTGTTGACCACCGCGCCGACCCCGGTGGTCACCCCGCAGCCGATGTAGCAGGCCGACTGGAACGGCGCGTCCTGACGGATTTTGGCGACCGCGATCTCGGGCAGCACGGTGAAGTTCGAGAAGGTCGAACAACCCATGTAATGGAAAATCGTCTCGCCCTTGTAGCTGAAGCGGCTGGTCCCGTCGGGCATCAGGCCCTTGCCCTGCGTCGCGCGGATCGCGGTGCACAGATTGGTCTTGCCGCTGAGGCACGATTTACACTGGCGGCATTCGGGGGTGTAGAGCGGGATCACATGGTCGCCGGGCTTCAGCGATGTCACCCCCGCCCCGACCTCGCGGACGATCCCCGCGCCCTCGTGGCCGAGCACGCTGGGGAACAGGCCCTCGCTGTCGAGCCCGTCGAGCGTGTAGGCGTCGGTGTGGCAGATCCCGGTCGCCATGATCTCGATGAGTACCTCACCGGCTTTGGGCCCCTCCAGATCGAGTTCGACG
>JANMQW010000301.1:0-6116 GCA_031370725.1 Novosphingobium sp. | reverse complement strand
CGGATCGAGGCCGAGGTCGCCGCTGTCCGCGCTGCCGGCGCGCGTTATCTGTTTCACGATGCGGCTGAATACCCCGCGCTGCTGGGCGAGCTGGAAAGCGCCCCGCCGGTGCTGATCGTCCGCGGCGACACGGCTATTGCCGGGCGCCCTTGTGTCGCGATCGTCGGTGCGCGCAACGCTTCGGCCGCGGCGGTCAAGCTGGCGCGCGATTTCGCCGCAGCGCTGTCCGAGGCCGGGTTTGCCGTGGTTTCGGGACTGGCCCGCGGGATAGACGGCGCGGCGCATCGCGGCGCGCTAACCGGCAGCGGGGGCACGATCGGGGTGATCGCGAGCGGGATCGAAATCGCCTATCCACCCGAACACGCCGAGTTGCAGGAGCAGGTTGCGCGCGAAGGCCTGCTGATCGCCGAGCAACCCCCCGGTACCGAACCGCTCGCGCGGCACTTCCCCTCGCGCAACCGGATCATCGCCGGGCTGGCAGCGGGAACCGTGGTGGTCGAAGCCGCGCCGCGCTCGGGCTCGCTGATCACCGCGCGGCTGGCGGGCGAGGCCGGGCGCGAGGTGATGGCGATCCCGGGGAGCCCGCTCGAGCCGCGCAGCCAGGGCTGCAACCAGCTGATTCGCGACGGCGCGGTGCTGGTCCAATCGGCCGCCGACGTAATCGAACTGATCGAAGGGTTTTCCGGTTCGCCCCGCTCCACCTTCCGCGAAACCGCAGCCGATTTCGCATTCCTCGATGACACCGCCGATGCCCCCGCCGACATAGCCGGATTGTTGACCCGCGCCCCGGTCGCGGTCGACGAACTTATCCGTCAAAGCGGCGAGGCACCCGCTGCGGTTCACTTGGCGCTGCTCGAACTGGAACTGGCCGGGCGGCTCGTGCGCCACGCCGGGGCGCGGGTGAGCCTGGGGGATTAAGATGGCGGACTCTGAGCGGTTTGCGCGCTGGGTATTCCGCGGAGCTGCGGTGTATGGCGCGATTGTGCTCACCCCGCTCCTCTACCAGCCCACCCCGGCGGGAGCGCGGGTCGAGATCAAACTGGGGTTTATTGGCCTGGCGCTGGTGTTCCAGGGCGTGTTCTGGATCATCGGCGGCGATCCGCGGCGCTATCGCGCGCTGATGCCGATGGCGGTGCTGGAGAAGCTGGTGTTCGCCATCCCGGCGCTGACGCTGTTCGCGCTCGGGCGGCTGGACGGGGCGGTGGCCGGGTTTGCGGCAATCGACGCAATCCTGGCCGGGCTGTTTCTGATCGCCTGGCGGAGGCTTCCCGCAGCCTAACCCGGTAGGTCGTTCAGCCGCCGCGCCAAATCATCCCACAGCGCGGGGCTGCTTGCGCCGATCAGCCCGGCGCGGGCGTGGTCGTCGACGCGGTAGGCGGTGCCATCAGGGCGCGCCGCCTTGCCTCCGGCCTCGTTGACGAACAGCACTCCCGCAGCGTGATCCCACGGCAGGGTGCGCTCGAAGATGGCCACGTCGTTTTGGCCCAAAACCAGCCGCGGATACTGTTCGGCGGCGCAGCGCGGGATGTCGACCAGGGAATAGTGCGGGGCGATCCCGGCTTGCACAGCGGCGCGGCGTTCGGGGCTCATGTAGACCAGCGAATTGGCCGCGACAGGTGGCACCGTGCCGGTCGAACGAGCAACGATCCGTTCGCCGTCAACGAACGCACCACCGCGGCTCGTCGCACGGCAAAAGCGTCCGCTGAGGACGTCGTAGATCCATCCCGCGATCGTCTCGCCATACTCGGCCAGCGCGATCAGGATGCCGAACGGCGGTTTGCCTTCGGCGAAATTATTGGTGCCGTCGAGCGGATCGACGATCCAGCACAGCGCGTCGCCCAGCCGCTCCAACACCGCAGGGTCGGTGTGCGCCGCTTCCTCGCCGACGATCCGGGCTTCGGGCAGCAGGCGAGCAAGGCCCTCGCTTAAGATTGCCTCGGCCTCGCCGTCGGCGATAGTGACCAGATCGGTCAGCGCGCCTTTTTCGGATTTGGTGACGATTTCGTGCTCGGCCAGCGAACGGTATCGCGGCAGGATCGCGCGCTCGGCGGCGTCGCGCATGAGCGCATGGACGGCGGCGGTCAGGGCATCGTTCATGATCGATAGTCCGCGTTGATCGCGATGTAGCCGTGGGTCAGATCGCAGGTCCACACTATGGCGCGGCCGTCGCCCAGGCCCAGATCGACTTCGACCGTGACTTCCGAGCCTGCCAGATGCTCGGTTACCGGGGCCTCGTCATAGTCGGCCAGAGGCTGGCCTTCACGTGCGGCCCACACCCCGCCGAAGCCGATCGACAGGCGGTCGCGGTCGGCGGGTTCGCCGGCTTTGCCCACCGCCATCACCACCCGGCCCCAGTTGGCATCGCCGCCGGCAATCGCGGTCTTGACCAGCGGCGAGTTGGCGATGGCCAGCCCGACGCGGCGGGCACTGTCGTCCGAAACCGCGCCGGTCACCGTGATCGCGATGAATTTCTGCGCACCTTCGCCATCGCGGACGACGAGGTGGGCGAGCTGGCGGCAGACATGGTGGAGCGCGGCGGCAAAGGCGTCTGCCCCGGGGCTGTCGAACGAGGCGAGCGGGGCGTTGCCCGCTCGCCCGGTGGCGAAAGCGAGCACGGTGTCGCTGGTCGAGGTGTCGCTATCGACCGTGATGCAGCTGAATGTTTCGCGGTTGGCGGCGGACAGCAGCTCCTGCAGAAACCCCGGCTCGATCGCGGCGTCGGTGAAGATGTAGCCGAGCATCGTCGCCATGTCGGGCGCGATCATGCCGCTGCCTTTGATGATCGCGCTGAGGTGGACGGTAGTGCCGCCAATCACGGCACTGGAGGTCGCGCCCTTGGGAAACGTGTCGGTGGTGCCGATGGTCCATGCGGCATCCTCCCAGCTGCACAGTTCGGCGGCGAGCGCGGCGGTGACCCCGGCGCGGGCCTTGTCCTTTGGCAGCGGCACCCCGATCACCCCGGTCGAGCTGACGAACACCTCGCTCGCCGCGCACCCCAGATGCCCGGCCACTTGCGCCATGATCGCCTCAACCGCCTCGCGCCCGCGATAGCCTGTAAACGCGTTGGCGTTGCCAGCGTTGACCACCAGCGCGCGCGCCGTGCCGGCCTTGACCTGTTCGCGGCCAAGCTCAACCTCGCTTGAGCAACACACATTGCGCGTGAACACCCCCGCAACCGCGGTGCTTGGGGCCAGCTCGACATAGGTCAGGTCGCAGCGGCCCCAGTCCTTGTACCCGGCCCGCGCCACGCGCAGCGTCACCCCGGCAATTGGGGGCATCGACGGAAACGGCGTGGCGAGCGGAGAGACTGCTTCAGACATGCCCTGCGCGCTACCGTGCGGCAGGGCGAGGTCAAGCGGCGATCGTCTCAGCCGGGCGCACAGTCGCTATACAGGATATGGGTCTGACGGCCTTTGTGATCGCGGAGCATGAAGCGGCGGGCAACCTGGCAGGTAGCGACGTAAGCCTCGACCATGGCAATCGTGCGCACGTTTAGCGGGGACGAAGGCAGCGGGCGCTGGACGACAACGGCTTCGGGTCGCGCGGCGAGTATGCGGCGAACCTCATGGATTTCGTCGATTCCGCTCGATCCCGCCTCGTGGGCATCGAACAGGTGCGGCGGGAACGCCAGAACGCTGGGCGGCTTGGCGTCCGCAAGGACGTAGAGATAGCTGGGGAAACCCCAAACCAGCAGCCGGTGGTGCGGGGTTGCCTGGCGAACCGCGTCCACCAGCCGGGCTGACTCGGCGCGCGAACTGGCGCGCTCGGCAAAGTTAAGCTCGCCCGACGAGAACAGATAGACGCCGCTCAGCCCGAGCGCGAGCGGCGCGCCCCAGCGGGCGTGGCGATAAATCCCGGCACCGGCGACACACAGCGGTGCCAGCATCGTCAGCAGATAGTGCGAATAGATTGTCGGAAATGCGCCGATCTCCAGCCCCGCGGTGATAAGCCAGCCGGTGACCACGATTCCTGCAACCCCGAATTTTCCATCGCGGCGCAGCGATACCAACCCGCAAACCGCGATCAGCACCAGCGGCTGGATCGAAAGCCACGCCGAGCCGAGCCGCGCAGCGCGGTTTGCCGAATCGTAAGTCCGCGCAAAGTTGGAGGTGACGAGCGCCTGCCAGAATTCGGCAAAATGCCCGGCCAGCGCGTACCAGACCGCCGCCGCCAACATCGGCAACAGCCCCAGCAGCGCAAGGAGTGCTGCAATCGCCATGGTGCGCGAGAACGGCGCTCCGCCGCGCGCCATGAGCACCAATATGACAATACCGAACCAGATCCCCTCGAACGCGGCAGACATTTTGAAGGCGATCGCCAGCCCGGCCGCGGCAAACCCGGCCGCCACAAGCAGGTCGATCCGCCCGCGCGCGATCAGCCCGATCCGCGACGTCACGCACCACGCGCACGCCACGATCAGGGGATTGTAGAACACAGGAGTCTGGCCGTTCGCCCCACCAAAGGCGACTACGAGCAGGCAATAGGCCACCCCGGCAACCGCTCCACCGCGCGCGGCACCAAGCAGTGCCGAAATTCGTGCGATGCCATAGCCGGCCAGCGCGGTGCACACGGTTGCTGCCAGTTGATAGGCAACCGGCGACGTGCCGAGCGCGGCGAGCCCTGCGAACACCAGGTAGAGTGCAGGTCCCTTGCGATCGAAAATGTCGACATACAGCGTGTCGCCGGCCAGCATCCGGTGGCCGATCAGTGCAAAATACTGGTCGTCGACCTCGAAATTCCAGTCGCCCAAGTTGGCGCATCGGGTGAGGAAGGCAGCAGCGAGCATGATCGTCGCCAGAGCCGCGCGACTAATGGCGCGATCGTGCGAGCCGATTGACCACTCAGCCGCTTGCGATACAACGCGATAGGGTCCGCCAAGGGCAACGTCCGCCATTGTGCGCTCCTACCCGCGCATGGTTAGCGAGGGCTTAAAATGTCGCAAAAGATGGACAAACGGCCCGAAATACTTATGTAACGCGCCGATGTTGCGCAAGCTGCTCACCGTTCTGGCGATCCTGACCGGATTGGCCGCGATCAATGCGCCTGCACAGGCGCGGATTTCGGCTGTCGGCGGAACCGGGATCGAACGCGTCGATGCAGGCGTGCACGACAGGGCCGGGCTGATCGCGGTCGTCAGCGCAAAAGTGCAGAGCCAGTCCGGCACCGAACGCCGCGAAAGCCGCCCGCCCAAACCGCGGCCGCGGGTCACTACCATCGTCTTGATCCCGACGATCCAGTTTGGCGACCGCGCGCGCGAATAGCCCGCTGGGCTTATTCTTCGTCGTTTCTGCGCTCCGCTACCGGCACCCATCCGTATCTGGGTCGGCGCACCTGCGTATTCATCCCCGTTCGTATCAGAAAGTCCGCCCATGCTGGCTGCCATCGCCAAATCGCTCTTCGGCTCGTCCAACGATCGCTACGTCAAGTCGCTCGACAAGATCGTCCGCGAGATCGCGGCTTACGAGCCCACGCTTGAATCTTTTTCGGAAGACGAACTGCGCGGCCAGACCGCCAAGTTTCAGGATCAGCTGGCGTCGGGCAAGTCGCTCGACGACATCCTGCCCGAAGCCTTCGCCACCGTCCGCGAGGCCTCCAAGCGGGTACTCGGGATGCGCCACTTCGACGTCCAGATGATCGGCGGCATCGTGCTCCACCGTGGTGAGATTGCCGAGATGCGCACCGGCGAGGGCAAGACGCTGGTCGCCACGCTTGCGGTCTATCTGAATGCGCTCGAAGGCAAGGGCGTTCACGTCGTCACGGTCAACGATTACCTCGCCCGCCGTGATGCCGGGTGGATGGGGCAGATCTACACTTACCTCGGGCTCACCGTGGGCGTGATCGTGCCCAACCTCAACGAGGAAGAACGCCGCGCGGCGTACGATTCGGATATCACTTACGCCACCAACAACGAGCTGGGGTTCGATTACCTGCGCGACAACATGAAGCACGAGCGCGGGCAGATGGTCCACCGCCCCTTCAACTATGGGATCGTCGACGAGGTCGATTCGATCCTGATCGACGAGGCTCGCACGCCGTTGATCATCAGCGGGCCGACCGACGACAAGTCCGACCTCTATCTTCAGGTCGATGCGGTGGTGAAGCGCCTGCCCAAAGAG
>JANMQW010000287.1:0-1941 GCA_031370725.1 Novosphingobium sp. | reverse complement strand
GCCATGGCCAGCGGCTGGATGCGTGTCCGTCAGCGCGCCCGCCAGCGCAACGTCGAGCTGCCGCTGGTGATCTCCGACCACGCCGATTGGGACGAGCTGACCCGGACCATCGAGGAAGTGAACCCTGCCCAAAGCTGGATCACCCACGGCCGCGAGGAGGCGCTGCTGCGCTGGTGCCAGCTCCACCAGCGCAAGGCGCGTGCGCTCGCGCTGGTGGGATATGAGGATGAGGACGACTAGGTGAAAGCCTTCGCTGCCCTCGTCGACGCTTTGGTCTATACCCGCAGCCGCAACGGCAAACTCGCGTCGATCGCGCGATACCTGCGCGAAACCCCCAGTCCTGACCGCGGCTGGGCGCTGGCCGCGCTGACCGATGGCTTGGATTTCCCCGCGGTTAAAGGATCGACCATCCGCAATCTGCTGATCGAGCGGGTCGATCCGGTGCTGTTCGCGCTGAGCCGCGATTTCGTCGGCGATACCGCCGAGACCGCCAGCCTGCTGTGGCCCGAACCATTAGGGGATATTGCGCCGCCACCCACCGTGTCCGAGGCTGTGGCGGAGCTGCAGGGCATGACCCGCGCCACCGCACCGACCGGGCTCGCCACGCTGCTCGACCGGCTCGACGCCAACGGCCGTTACGCCCTGCTCAAGCTTGCAACGGGCGCGATGCGGATCGGGATTTCGGCGCGGCTCGCCAAAGTCGCGTTCGCACAGGCATTCGATGTATCGGTCGATGACGTTGAGGAATACTGGCACGGCCAGTTTCCGCCCTATGCCGAGCTGTTCGCGTGGGCTGCCGACGGTGCTCCCGCACCCGACGCCAGCGATGTGCCACTGTTCCGCCCGTTCATGCTCGCTCACCCGCTCGAAGGCCCGGCGATGGCGGCGATGGAAGGCGATTTCGCGAACTACGCAGCGGAGTGGAAATGGGACGGAATTCGCGTCCAGATCGTCCACGTGGCGGGCGAGACGCGGGTATACTCGCGCAGTGGGGATGATATTTCCGCAACCTTTCCCGAGATTGCCTCAGCGCTAACCATCCCCGCGGTGCTCGATGGCGAATTGCTGGTTCGCGGGAGCCACCAGGGCGGTGAAGCAGGCGGTGCGGCCAGCTTCAACGCGCTTCAACAGCGCTTGGGGCGTAAGGCGGTGAGTAAGAAGATGCTCGCCGAAGCCCCCGCATTCGTGCGCCTGTACGATCTGCTGATCCGCGAGGATGAGGACCTGCGACCGCTGTCGTGGGAGCAGCGCCGCGTCGAACTGGAGGCGTTTATACCGCGGCTCGACCCAGGGCGTTTCGATCTGTCGCAAGTGATTTCCGCAAGCTCGCTCGCCGATCTCGCCACTATCCGCGAGCGCGCGCGCGACGAGGCGATCGAGGGCGTGATGCTCAAGCGCCGCGATTCAGCTTACGTCACGGGGCGCAAGACCGGGCTGTGGTTCAAGTGGAAGCGCGATCCGCTGCTGGTTGATTGCGTGCTGATGTATGCGCAGCGGGGCAGCGGCAAGCGCAGCAGCTTCTATTCGGACTACACTTTCGGCTGCTGGGACGGCGACCCCGATCAAGGCGCGGAGTTGCTCCCGGTGGGCAAGGCCTATTTCGGGTTCACCGACGAGGAACTCAAAATGCTCGACCGCCACGTCCGCACGCACACCGTCGCGCGCTTCGGCCCGGTGCGCGAGACCGACAAGAGCCTGGTGTTCGAAGTCGCGTTCGATTCGGTCCATGCATCGAAGCGCCACAAATCGGGCGTGGCGATGCGGTTCCCCCGGATCAGCCGCATCCGCACCGACAAGCCCGCGCACGAGGCGGATCGGCTGGATGCGCTGCAGGCGCTGATCCGCGATTGACCCAGCCAACCCGCGCGCTAAACAGTTGCAAAATGCAACTGGAGGATGCCGCGATGACGCTCACCGAACAATACCTGCCCGTCTTCGACA
>JANMQW010000222.1:0-1602 GCA_031370725.1 Novosphingobium sp. | reverse complement strand
GGACGTGCGGATCCTGCGCGGCAACCAGTTCCCCGAGGATTCGGGCCCGCTGGCGCACCCGATCCGCCCCGATTCGTATCAGGAAATCAGCAACTTCTATACCTCGACCGTCTATAACATGGGCGCCGAAGTGATCCGGATGATGACCGTGCTGGCGGGCGAGGAAGCCTTCCGCAAGGGCACCGACCTGTATTTCGAACGCCACGACGGCGAGGCCGCGACGTGCGAAGACTTCGTGGTCGCGATCGAGGACGGCGCGGGGCTCGACCTTACCAAGTTCCGCCGCTGGTACGAACAAGCGGGCACGCCCAAAGTCGAGGTGACGTCGAAGCATGACGCGGCGAGCGGCGAAGTGACGCTGACGGTCAAGCAGACCGTCCCGCCGACCCCCGGTCAGCCCGACAAGCTACCGATGCCGATCCCGCTGCGCACCGCGCTGTTTGATCGTGTATCGGGCGCCAACCGCGGCGAGCAGCTGCTGGTGCTCGATGAGGCACAGGCCGATTTCAAGTTCACCGGATTCAAGGACGCCCCGGTCATCTCGCTCAACCGCGGGTTCTCCGCCCCGATCGCGATGGCGACCCAGCCGCCGGCCGAAGACCTGCTGTTCCTCGCCGCGCACGACGACGATCCATTCGCGCGCTACGAGGCGATGCAGCAACTGGTGGTCCAGCACCTTGTCGGTGTGGTCACGGAGACGGTTGCGGGCACCGTGCTCGACAGCGGGCGTGCTTCAATCGGTGAGGCATTTGCTGCGGTTCTGGCCGATCCCAAACTCGACGACCTGATGCGGGGCGAGCTGGTGATACTGCCGGGCGAAACGTATCTGTCCGAGCAGCTTCTCGTCAACGAACCGGCCAAGGTTCATGCCGCGCGCGAGGCGCTCAAGGGCTGGCTGGGGACCACGCTGAGGGCCGAGCTGATCGCGCTCCA
Source organism: Novosphingobium sp. (assembly GCA_031370725.1). Classification (GTDB taxonomy): domain Bacteria; phylum Pseudomonadota; class Alphaproteobacteria; order Sphingomonadales; family Sphingomonadaceae; genus Novosphingobium. The sequence goes on along the minus strand of JANMQW010000222.1, from coordinate 669 downwards.
CGACCGCTGCCGCGCGGTGCCCTACAGCCTCTCGGCCGAGGCGCGCGGCGCGCGCAAGCTCAAGACCCAGGCGCTGGTCTATCTCGCCCCCGCCGACAAGACCGAAGCGATCTGCCGGGCCAAGGCGCAGTTCGACGGCGCAGACAACATGACCGACCGTCAGGGCGCGCTGATGGTGCTGTGCGGGCTCGACTGTCCCGAACGCGAGGACGCGCTCAAGGCGTTCCACGACAAGTTCGCGGGCAACGCGCTGGTGATCGACAAGTGGTTCTCGCTCCAGGCCGGATCGCTCCACCCCGATGCGCTCGCCCAGACCAAGGCGCTACGCCAGCACCCCGATTTCACCATGAGCAACCCCAACCGGGTCCGCGCGCTGTACATGGCCTTCGCCGCCAACCCGCAGGCGTTCCACGCCGCCGATGGCGCGGGCTATAAACTGATCGCCGACCTGATCCTCGAACTCGATCCGCTCAACTCGAACACCGCGGCACGGTTCGTCCCGCCGCTGGGGCGGTGGAAGCGGATGGAGCCGGGCCGCGCCGCGCTGATGAAAGGCGAACTCGAACGCATCGCCGCGTTCACCGGGCTGAGCCGCGACACCCGCGAGCAGGTCACGCGCAGTCTGGATGGGTGAGTCTGTAGAAGTCATCCGCGCTTCCGCGCTCGATG
>JANMQW010000202.1:0-6241 GCA_031370725.1 Novosphingobium sp. | reverse complement strand
CGGGAGCGGCGGCTTCTCCGGCATGTTCATCGTCCCCTCGACCAGCGGCTTGAGCACGCGTTCGTGGATCGCGCGTTGCGCGCCCTGGATCAGCCGGGTCGGTAGCATCCGTCGGTCCTGGACGCGGTGGAGCAGACGATCGACGTCCTCGCCATCGCGCAGCGCCAGCGCGAGTTCATTGGCCGCGCAAACCGCGTCCTGGATCGCCAGGTTGATCCCGATCCCGCCCACCGGGCTCATCGCGTGCGCGGCATCGCCGATCGCCAGCAGGCCAGGCTTGGACCACGTCGTCAGGCGGTCGAGCGCGACCGAAAGCAGGCTGACGTGGTCGAAATCGGGCAGCGCCGCCTCCAGATCAGGGAGGTCCGGGGCGACGGTGCGCAAGTCGTCGCGGAACGCGGCGATTCCCCGCGCCTTGATCGCTTCGCCGCCGCCCTTTCCGATCACGAAAGCGCATTGCCAGTAGTCGCCGCGGTCGATCATCACGATCAGGCGATTGCCGCGCACCGCGCCGCGCAGGCCTGACCCCGCTTCGACTTTGGGAACCGCCAGCCAGAACACGTCGATCGGCGCGCCGAGGTTTTCGAGCGGGAGAACCGTGCGGACGAGCGAATCGCGCCCGTCGGCGGCGATGGTAAGCGTCGCGCGGAGTTCCTCGCCATTCGCCAGACGCACGCCGGCCACCCGGTCGCCCGCGTTCAGATACCCCGCGGCCGGTGCTTCCATCCGCAGGCGGAAAGCGGGGAACGCCGCGGCCTCGTCGCGCAGGAAATCTAGAAATTCCCACTGCGGCATCATCGCGATGTACGGCGCGGGCATCTTGAGGTGGGTGAGATCGCCGATCTTCATCGACCTGCCGTTCCAGGTGAGTTCGGCCCCCTCGATCCGGGTATGCGGGCGCTGGAGAAAGCGTTCGAGCAGACCCAGCTCCGCCAGGATCTCCATCGTCGAGGGATGGACGGTGTCGCCGCGAAAATCGCGGAAGAAGTCGGCGTGCTTTTCCAGCACGGTCACCGGCACTCCGGCGCGGGCGAACAATAAGCCGAGCATCATTCCCGCCGGGCCGCCGCCCGCGATTACCACATCATTTCCGGCAACCTGCGCCATCACGTGACAAATGCGCTCCATCGCGCCACACCGCAAGCATGGCGGGCGAAATCGCACACACCACGGCGCTGAGCGATGCGCTGGTCATTCTGGGCGCGGCGGGACTGGTGATCCCGGCGTTCGCGCGGCTGCGGATTACGCCGGTGATCGGTTTCATCCTGATCGGGATGCTCGTCGGGCCGTATGGGCTTGGCTCGCTGGTCGGGCAATATCCGTGGCTCACCCATATCACCATCAGCAACCCTGCGGCTTTGACCCCGTTCGCCGAATACGGGATCATCCTGCTGCTGTTCTCGATCGGGCTGGAGCTGTCGTTCAACCGTCTGTGGGGCATGCGACGGTTGGTGTTCGGGCTGGGCGCGATGGAGCTTATCGCCAGCGCCGCGTTCATTGCGCTCGCGCTGCTGGTGCTGGGCACGTCCTGGCAGGCCGCGATGATCCTGGGCCTGGCGATCGGCCTGTCCTCGACCGCGCTGGTGCTGCCCATCGCCGGGACGACGACCCCGGTCGGCAAGGCGGCGTTGGCGATGCTGCTGTTCGAGGATATCGCGCTGGTCCCGATCATCTTCTTAACCGGCGCGATCGCGCCTTATGCCGGGCAGGATGGCTGGGCGCCGATCCTCCAGACGCTGGGCTGGGGCTTCGTGGTGGTGGCGGCGATGCTGGTCATCGGTCGGTTCGCCCTGCCTCGGCTGTTCGCCCAAGCCGCGCGTACCAAAAGCCCCGAACTGTTCCTGGCCGCCAGCCTGCTGGTGGTGATCGTCGCCAGTCTCGCGACCGGCGCGGTCGGGCTAAGCCCGATCATGGGCGCGCTGCTCGCGGGGCTGCTGATCGCCGAGACCGAGTACCACGGAGAGGTCGAGGCGATTACCGCGCCGTTCAAGGGCCTGGCGCTGGGTGTGTTCCTGCTGACCATCGGCATGGGGATCGATTTCGATTTCGTGAAAGCGCAGTGGCTTTCGCTGCTGCTGGCGATCAGTGCGGTGATTCTGCTCAAGGCGCTGGTCACTGCGGTGCTGCTCAAGCTGATGGGCGCGGGGCGCGGCACTGCGACCGAGGCGGGCATCCTGATGGCCAGCCCCTCTGAAACCACGCTGATCGTCCTGACCGCCGCGCTCGCTGCCCGTCTGATCAACGCCGAGGCAGCACAATTCTGGCAGATCGCCACTGCCATCGGCCTGACCGTGACCCCACTGCTGGCCGCGGGCGGCAGAGTTCTTGCCAGGCGTCTCGAGGGCGGCAACCTGCCCGCGTCCGACGCGCTCATCGACGAGGTCGAAAAGCACGCGGTACTGATCGGGTTCGGACGCGTCGGACGACTGATCGGCGAGATGTTGACGGAGCATGGCCAGCGCTTCGTGGCGATCGACTCCAACCCAGGGATCATCCAGCAGGCCGCGCGCGAGGGCTTTCCGGTGATCTATGGCGACGCTGTGCGCGGGCGGATGATGGAGCGGCTGGGGCTCGACAAGGCTCAGGCGCTAGTCATCACGATGGACGAGCCGGTGGTCGCGGCGCGGATCGTCAAGACCACGCGCCAGCGTTTTCCCGACCTGCCAATCATCGTCCGCGCCCGCGATGTCGCCCACGCCGCCGAACTGTATCGTGCTGGCGCGAGCCACGCGGTGCCCGAAACGCTCGAAAGCTCGCTTCAACTGAGCGAGGCGGTGCTGGTTGACATCGGCTTCGCGATGGGTCCGGTAATCGCCTCGATCCACGAAAAGCGCGACGAATTCCGCGCCCAGATCCAGCAGGAAGGCCAGCTCGACCAAAAGCCCCGCCTGCGCAGCAGCAAGCTGGGCGAGCGAAAGCCGTTGCCGACGATCAATTAGGCGCGCATCACCGTCGCAACCGGGCGCAATTTTCTCACCTGGAGGGAGTGTTTTATGGCGACCCTGGCATCCGGCGCCGTATCGAAACCGCGCGCCGCCACGCGAGATCGCACCTTCCTGTGGCTAGCGATTCTCGCCCTGCTGATCGCGGTCCTGGGCTTCACACCGACGTATTGGGCGCAACTGCCCGCCGGAACGACCAACGCCTCGCCGCTCATCCACCTCCACGCGCTGGCTTTTACCGCCTGGCCGCTGCTGCTCGTCTCGCAAGCGCTGCGGATCGAGCGTGGCAAGCTGCGCAACCATCGCGCGTGGGGGATCGCGGGCATTTCGCTTGCCACGGTCATGATGATCGTCGGGATCGCGACGGCGGTTGTCGCGATGCAGACCCGGCTTGCTAACGGCGAAGGCGACGCGGCGCGCGCGTTTCTGATCGTTCCGATCACCGGGGTCAGCGTGTTCTATCTCTACTTCATGGCTGCGGCATTCAATTTCACCCGGCCCGACTGGCATAAGCGGTTCGTCATCGTCGCGACCAGCTCGGTGCTTCAGGCCGCGATGGCGCGGTTCGCATTCTTTGCCAACCATGGCATGGGACCGGGGATACGTCCGACGTCGTTTCCTTCGGCCCCCGCCACGGCGCCGCTGGTCGGATCGCTGCTGCTCGACCTGATGGTGGTTTACGGCATGGTGATCGACTGGCGCCGCGACGGACGACCGCATCCGGCATGGCTGTGGGGCCTGGGCGGGTTGCTGATCGTCCAGCTCGCGCGCGCGCCGCTCAGCACGACTTCGGCTTGGCTTACCTTTGCCGATTGGCTGACCCGCTTCACCTGAGTTGCGCTACCGAACTCGTTGCTCGAACACCGACCAGCCGGTCGGCCGGGTCAGCCATTCCAGCGCCATTTCAGCCGAGCTACCCAAGCTGACAGGCCCTGCTTTGCGCCGACTTCAGACTCGATGAATTTCTTTGCGAAAAGTGTCATCGTGGTATTGCTGCCGCCAGCGTCTGCGATCCGGAAATGAGACAATGACTGTTCCTATCGTCTCGGTGATCGTTCCGACCCACAATCGCGCGCATTTCCTGGGCCAGGCGCTGGCCAGTCTAAGCGACCAGACCCTTGCCGAAATCGAGATCATCGTCGTCGACGACGGTTCGACCGACGACACCCCTGCGCTTCTCGCCGCCTTCGGCGACCAACGGCTGGTGGTCGTCCGCCACGCAGTCAATCGCGGGATCCCGGCGGCGCGAAATTCCGGTCTGGAACGAGCACGCGGGCGGTATGTGGCCTGGCTCGACAGCGACGACATCGCCCGCCCCGACCGGTTTGAGCGTCAGGCCGCCTATCTATCCAGCCATCCCGGAACCGCGATGATCGGATGTTGCGCCGGCAAGATCGATCCGACGGGCCGACGCATTGCAGGTACCCGCGTACCGCCGTTCAACGACGGCGCAATTCAAGCCTGGCTGCTGTTTCGCTCGGCCTTTCAGCAATCTTCGATCATGGGCCGGAGCGAAATTCTCAAAGCCTTCCCGTACCAGTCTGCCAACCCGGTCTGCGAGGATTACGACGTGTTCCTGCGGCTTGGCGCTGCGGGACATCGCCTCGAAAATCTGCCCCTTGTACTGATCGATCGACGCATTCATCCCGACCAGACGGTGCGTTTGAGCGAAAGACTTATACCGGAGAGAACCGGGGCATTGCTGGCACCGGTGCTCGCCAGACTGGGCATGACTTTCTCGGCCGCAGATTTGGACCGCCATGTCTTGCTCGGCAATCTTAAGTCGAGCGTGGTCGGCGAGGAGTTCCTTTGCTGGGCCAATCGCTGGATCGCGGGCTTACACGCCGCCAACACCATCACCGAGGTCTTCGATAAAGATTCGCTCGGGCTGGCAAGCACCTATTTCTGGTTACGTGCGTGTAAAGCTGCCTGGCGTACGATCGGAGTTCCGCGAGCTATGCGCTGGTTCATCAAGGGATTGACACTAAGCCGCTTCGTCAACTCGTGGGCCTGGTCGCTCCGGGCGATACAGGTAGTAATCGGAGAGACCCTCTGGCCGACCAACCGCGGCGGACGAGCGCACACCGCCAAAGACCAGCTCCAATCCTGACGGTCGAAAGCAAGTCCGGCAGTTCTACTCGTCCTTTCGCGGCTCGAACACCGACCAGCCGGTCGCCTGGGTCAGGCGTTCCAGCGCCAGCGAGCCGAGCTGCGAGTTGCCCTTTTCGTTGAGGCCCGGCGACCACACCGCGATCGAGGCGATGCCCGGGGCCACCGCGAGGATTCCGCCCCCCACCCCCGACTTGCCTGGAAGCCCGGTGCGGAAGGCGAATTCGCCCGAGTTGTCGTAGTGCCCGCAGCTCATCATCAATGCGTTGATCCGCCGGGCGCGTTGGGCCGAAACCACGCTGTGGCCGGTCGAGGGGTTGCGCCCGTCGGTAGCGAGGAAGCGTCCAGCCATGGCGAGCTGGCGGCATGAGAGCGACAACGCGCACTGGTGGAAATAGACGCTGAGCGTGTCGTCCACCGCGTGGCGGATGTTGCCGAACGCGCGCATGTAATAGGCCAGCGCAAAGTTGCGGTAGCCGGTCAGGTGCTCGGCATGGGCGACCGCCTCGTCGATGGCGATGCTCTCGTCGCCCGCCAGGGTGCGAACGAAACGCAGCAGGTTACCGACCACTTCGTTGGGGCGATACCTGCCCAGCAGCACGTCGGCGACGACGATGGCTCCGGCGTTTATGAACGGGTTACGCGGGATGCCGTGTTCGCTCTCAAGCTGGACGATCGAATTGAACGCGCTGCCCGAAGGCTCGCGGCCGACCCGGCGCCACAATTCATCGCCAAGCTCGCCCAGCGCCAGGGTCAGCGCAAACACCTTGGAGATCGACTGGATCGAGAACGGCTCTTCCGCATCGCCACCCAAGTGGCAGGTACCGTCGGCCAAGATGACCGCGATCCCGAACTTGCTCGCCGGAATGCAAGCCAGTGGCGGGATGTAGTCGGCCACTTTTCCGCGATCGGGCGCGGCCTTCATCTCGACGGCGATGGCGGCGACGATCTTGTCGAGTTCGGGCAAGGCTCAGGCATCCGCAAGCAAGGGGAGCGACCCGCTGCGATGTTCCACGGCCCGCCGTGATTGTATAGTGCTGTAAAGCTAAGTGGGGGTGGTTCTGTTGCCCGGCCCACCCCCGGGCCGCTGGAATCCGTTCTGTTGCCCGGTCGGTCCAACCGCGCTTTAGCTTTGTAATGTCAGGCCGTTAGGCCGTCAGGTTACGCAGCGATTGCGAGTGCGTCATTAT
>JANMQW010000158.1:0-2501 GCA_031370725.1 Novosphingobium sp. | reverse complement strand
ACCCGCGGGCTCAGCGCGAGCGGAAAACGGTACTCGCTGCGCCCCGGAAACGGGATCGAGGGCACCCCGACCAGCTTTCCCATCGAGGCAAACGCCGGGGTGGCGGTGCGCGGCGAATAGACCCGCACTTGCGCGCCCTGGCGCTGGAGATAGCCGACCAGCCGGTTGAGCGCCTGGTTGGCGCCGTCGCGGACGTAGTTGTAGTTGCCGCTGAACAGCGCAACGCGCAGGTTGGAAAGGCGCTGTCCGCCGGGATCGAGATTGGCCGCTTCGCCCATGTCCCGCGCGCCTTACGCGGTGTGCGGCGCGCGGTCCATGGGCGGGGCCAGGCGACTGAGAGTGGCAGAGTTGACGGGGTTCGCTTGGCGTTAGTCGTCCCAGTCGCTGTGCTTGCGATGCCACTTGCGGTGCTTGCGCTCATAGCGATAGGCATCGCGATAGCGGCGATCGTAATTATCGTAATTATATCCGCGCCGATAGTTATCGTAATTGTAGCTGCGCGGATAGGTGTTGTAGTTGTAGTACGACTGCTGCGGATAGTCGTAGTTCCCGCGATAGCGCGAGTCATAATATCCGTCGTTGTAATAACTGCCACGTCGGCTGCCTGAAGCAAGCGCCGCGCCGATCGCCAGCCCGACAATCCCCGCAGCAATCGCCGCCCCGGCATCCCTGCCGCGATGGCGCTCATACCGGTCATACGATTGCGCCTGAGCCGGAGCCGCAGCCATCGTCGCGGTTGCGGCAAGCGCCCCGGCGAGAGCGACTTTCTGGAAATTTGCGAACATCGAACCTTCTCCCCGGTCTCCATGAGGCGCGTTTCAAGGCGCCGCCGAAGCAAGCCCCTGATTGTGGAAGAACAACATATTGCGGCTTAACAGAAAATTAACTGCCGGATCGGGGTAAGATGGCGGCTAACAGTTCCACGGAATTCCGCTTCCCAATCGACTGTAACCGCACCGGCGTCGGCGGCGAACCTGCATCGAAACCAAGAGACCTGACCGGAGTCGTCCTCGTATGAAACGCTTGACAACAATCGCCCTGGCCTGCGCTGCCTTGACCACTTCGATCCCGGCAATCGCGGCACCGGCGTGGATGCCCTACACTCAGGCTGGCTTTGCCAAGGCACAGGCCGCCGGCAAGGCCATCGTCGTCGATGTCCACGCCAATTGGTGCCCCACCTGCAAGGCGCAGGCCCCGATCCTGGATGAACTCCGCAGCGAAAAGCGCCTGTCAGGAGTCACGTTCGTCCGGGTCAATTTCGATACCGACAAGGCGTTCCTGCGCGAACATCGGGTTCCCCGCCAGTCGACCGTCCTGGTATTCCGCGGAGCTCGTGAGACCGCGCGCTCGATTGCCGAGACTCGCCGCACCGAATTGCGCGCCGCAGTGCTCGCCGGGCTCTGAACGGGGCTAGCCGGGAACTTTTTCGTGACATCTGCCCTGGTCCTCGCGTTCATTGCCGGCCTGGTAACGATCCTCAACCCCTGTGTGCTGCCGTTGATTCCAATATTGATTGCCTCGGCGCTCGGCCAAAGCCGCTGGGGGCCGCTGGCGCTGGCGACGGGCCTGGTGGGCTCGTTCGCCACCTTCGGTTTCGTGATTGTCGCGTTCGGTTTCTCGCTTGGAATCGACGAAGCCCTTGTCCGCTTCATTGCCGGAGCCATGCTCGCTGCAGCGGGTGTCGTGCTGCTCGTCCCCCGGCTCCAGGCCGCGCTTAGCGCAGCCGCCAGTCCGCTTTCAAACCACGGAAATCAGGCACTGAGCAAAGTCGATCGCAGCGGCGTCGGCGGTCAGTTTGCAGTCGGGTTGCTGCTCGGGCTGGTGTGGGCGCCGTGCGTCGGACCGACGCTGGGGGTGGCGATTGCCGCTGCAAGCCAAGGCGAAAGCTTGGCACAGGCTTTCGTCACGTTCCTCATCTTCGGGCTTGGTGTCGCCGCGTCGATCCTCGTATTCGCGTACGGGTCGCGCAAGGCGCTTGGCGCGCGTGGCAAGCAGCTTCAGGCCATCGCGCGCCACGCCAAACCGCTGTTCGGGGCCGCGCTGGTGATCGTCGGGGTGCTGGTCATGACTGGATTCGACAAGTCCCTCGAAACCGTTGCGCTGAACCTAAGCCCCGACAGTCTGACCGCGTTCACAACCCGTTACTGAGCGACCCAGCGCAGTCTTGCTGGCGGCAGCGGCAGACGATCAAGCCGCCTTCTTGCGTCCGGCCTTCTTGCGCTCGTTCGGGTCGAGCAGCGCCTTGCGCAGGCGGATCGATTTGGGCGTTACTTCGACCATTTCGTCGTCGTCGATATACGCGATTGCCTGTTCCAGCGTCATGATCTTCGGCGGGGTGAGACGGATGGCGTCGTCCTTGCCCGAAACGCGGAAGTTGGTCAGCGCCTTGGACTTCATCGGGTTGACCTCGAGGTCGTCGGGCTTGGCGTTCTCGCCGACGAGCATGCCCTCGTAGAGCTTATCTTGCGGGCGGACGAACAGGATGCCGCGCTCTTCGAGCA
>JANMQW010000153.1:0-6688 GCA_031370725.1 Novosphingobium sp. | reverse complement strand
CGACAAGGAATCGCGCGGCTGGCTGGGCGATAAGCTGGCCGATGCCAACTGGCTGATGAAGGCGCTCGACCAGCGCCAGAAAACGATCCTCAAGGTCGCCGCCGAGATCGTCAAACAGCAGGACGGTTTCTTTCGGCGGGGAGTGTCGCAGCTCAAGCCGCTGACGCTGCGGACCGTCGCCGATGCGATCGAGATGCACGAATCGACGGTCAGCCGGGTGACTTCGAACAAGTACCTCAACTGCGATCGCGGCACGTTCGAGCTCAAGTATTTCTTCACCTCAGGGGTGGCGTCCGCGGACGGCGAGGGTTCGGTCTCGGCCGAGACGGTCAAAGCCCAGATCCGCGTGTTGATCGAAGCCGAGGCGCCGAACGCGATCCTCTCGGATGATACGTTGGTCGAACTCCTGCGCGCCAAGGGCTTCGACCTCGCCCGGCGCACCGTGGCCAAGTACCGCGAAGCGATCGGGCTGGGCAGCTCGGTCCAGCGACGGCGGCAGAAGACGCTGGCGGGGGTGCGCTGAGCAAATTCGCTTGCCGCGCAGTGAACGGTCGTTAGCTTTCCCTCATTCAGGCGCGGGCAAGCGTCTGTGGGAGACGCTTCGCGTATGACCACCACCGAAACGGGCACCGGCCTGCATGGCGAGGATATCGCCGACCCTCGCGGCACCCATCCTCCGCACTCTTCCGACCACGCCTTCTTCGGCCATCCCAAGGGCTTGGGATATCTGGCCGGGACCGAGCTGTGGGAGCGTTTCAGCTTCTATTCGATGCAGTCGCTGCTGATGCTGTACATGACCAAGTACCTGTTGCTGGACGAAAATTCCGACAAGGTCCTTGGCTTTGGCGTGTTTCGCAGCATGGTCGAGGGGATCTTCGGACCGATGACCAACCTGGCGCTCGCGGCGCAGACGTTTGGGCTCTACTCGGGCATGATCCTGGTCACGCCGCTAATCGGAGCCTACCTCGGCGACCGCGTGTTGGGGCGGACCAAGACCGTGACGATCGGTGCGCTGCTGATGAGCGCGGGTCACCTGACGATGGCCAGCGAGCGCCTGTTTCTGCTCGCGCTGCTGCTGCTGATCCTGGGAGGGGGCTGTTTCATCAGCAATCTGGCGGCACAGATCGGCGGACTCTATGCGCCCGACGATAGCCGTCGCACCCGCGCATTCGGCATCTACCTGATGGCGCTCAATGTCGGTGCGCTTGCCGCGCCACTGGTGTCGGGGACGCTGGGCGAGAAAGTCGGCTGGCATTGGGGCTTTACCGCTGCGGGGATCGGGATGCTGGTCGGGCTCGCCACCTATCTGTCCGGTCGCCGCCACTTCGCCCCCGACCTGATCGCGCGCGGTGAAAAGCCCGCGCCGCTGACCGGCGGCCAGTGGACCTCGGTTGGCGCGATCGTGCTGCTGCTGGTACCCAAGATCTTCTTCTTCGCCGCCGCGCAGCAGGCCTACGGGATCATGGTCGTGTGGGCCGATACCGCGGTCGATCGCGAGATTGGCGGATGGGAAATGCCAGTCACCTGGGTGCTCACCGCCGACGGCATCCTGACCATCGTCGGCGTGTTGTTCGCCAACTGGGCCTGGGGGCGGCTTGCTGCGAAGGGCCGCGAGCCGAGCGACATCCGCAAGGTCGGGATCTCCAACTTGATGGTCGCGACATCATTTGTGGTGATCGCGGCGCTCGCGACAATGGCCAAAGTGCCGATCGTGGGCTGGCTGGCGTTCTACCTGGTGCTGGACTTTTCCTTCGCGTGGAACGACCCGCCATCCAAGGCGCTGATCGCGCGTTACGCTCCGCGCTCGGTCAACGGCACGATGTTCGCGGTTTCGAGCATGTCTGGCGCCTTGGGGTTCTTTCTGTTGGGCTATCTCGGGCGGTTCTATGAACCGCTGGGCGCACCAACCTATTTCCTGGTGACTGCCATGCTCCCAGTAGCGGGGGCGATCATGCTGATCGTTTTCGCCAAGCCGCTCGAACGCCTGCTATCCGCGGGCGATAGCGATGGGGTGGCCACATTCAGAGCCGAGCCGCAGCCTGCCTAAGCCGACGGGTGCCGGAATCACGGCGGGTTGCGGAACCCGGCGGGGAACGGAATCGCGCCGACTCTCGTTACCCCTCCACGAAGGCCACGAGTCTTTCGGGTTGCACCGCTACATGATGTTCCGGAAATCTCGCCGCTTTCGCGATCCTATCAGGACTTGCGGAGAATCCCCATGAACAAGACAATGATTATCCTATTCGGCGCCACCGCGCTTTCGCTCGGCGGCTGCACTTCGATGAACCGTGACAGCACGCTCGCCAGCGCGGGCACCGGTGCCGCGATTGGCGCTGCTGCGGGCGCCGGCGTTGGCGCTGTGGTTGGCGGCCTTTCGCCGATCGAAGGCGCGGTGATCGGCGCTGCGGTCGGTGGCATCGGCGGCGCGATCTGGGCCGATCGCAACAACGATGGCTACAGCGATGGCTATGTCCAGAACGGGCAGTACTACGAAGGCCGCCCGCAATACGCGGCAGCTGCTCCGCAGTGCCGTTCGGTGCTCGGCGGCGCGGCAACCGGCGCAGGCGTCGGTGCGGTCGGTGGTGCCGGGATCGGTGCCGTGGTCGGCGGGATCAACCCGCTTGAAGGCGCGCTGATCGGTGCCGCCGTTGGCGGTCTGGCCGGTGCGATATGGACCGATCGCAACAACGATGGCTGCGCCGACGGCTACACCCGCGAGGGTCAATACTACGAAGGCGGGCCCGTCATCCAGCCGATCTCGAGCACCCCGGTGCGTACCGGCGAGCGCGGCTGAATGAGGCGCGAAACTCCGGCCGGGCAGCGCATGCGCTCGGCCGGGCTTTGCCGTTTTACGATCGTGGCGGCGGCAGCAGCGATGCTTGCGCCGTCGATCGCGCATGCCGAGCTGCCGCCACAGCAGATAATGGCGGCGCTCGATGCCAACACCAGGGTCGATCCGACGTTGCGAGGTTTTTACATTACCCGCAGCTATCGCCCGCTGTGGATCGAGGGCGACTCGCCCAACCAGGCCGCCGAGGCACTCTACGCCCTGATCGCAACCGCGCAGTTCGACGGGCTCAGTCGCAGGGCACTCCAGGCCGATCGCCTGCGGGGCTATCTCAAGCGCGCGCGGCGGGGCGATGCCGACGATCTGGCCAAGGCCGAAATCGCCTTTTCCAAAACTTTCGTTGCTTACGTCCAAGGCACCCGCGCGACGCGCGATGCCGGGATGAGCTATCAGAACAACCTGCTGGCACCGATCGTGCCCAGTGCCAACGCCGCGCTGAGCGCGGCCGCGGCGGCGCCCTCGCTCGAGCGCTATGTCGACGACATGATGTGGATGCACCCGTTCTACAACGACCTGCGCGATGCCCTGGCGGCGCGCGAGCTGGGGCGTGAGGACACCGAGCTGGTCCAGCTCAATCTCGAACGCGCCCGCGCGATCCCGGCGAACCCGGCGGCGCGGTATGTCCTGGTCGATACCGCGGGCGCGCGGCTTTACATGTTTGAGGGCGGGCGAATCATCGATTCGATGAAGGTGGTGGTCGGCAAGCCGAGCGAGCCCACCCCGATGATCGCCGGACTGCTGAGCAATGCGGTACTCAACCCCTATTGGAACGTGCCGCCCGACCTCGTCCAGAGCCGGATCGCATGGAACGTGAACAAGAACGGCATCGGCTATCTCAAGGCCAAGGGCTACCAGACGCTCAGCGACTTTTCGGACAAGCCCAAAATTCTCAATCCCGCCAAGATCGACTGGAAAGCGGTCGAGGCGGGTGCGCGTGAGCTGCGCGTTCGCCAGCTTCCGGGCAAGGCCAACTTCATGGGCAAAGTGAAGTTCAACTTCCCCAACAGCCAGGGGATCTACCTCCACGACACCCCCGACAAGGCGCTGCTCAAGGAAGAAGTGCGCTTTGCCAGTTCGGGCTGCGTTCGGCTGGAAGATGCGCCGCGGCTGGGTGCGTGGTTGTTTGGCAAGATGCCGGTGGCCAAGAAGGGCGGGGTCGAGCAGGTGGTGCCGCTGGCCCAGCCGGTTCCGGTCTACATCACCTATCTCACCGCCGCGCCGAGCGACGGCCGGATCGTGTTCCGCGACGACCTTTACAATCGCGATGGCGCGCAGTTAGCCGAAGTTGGTAGAGATACCCGCGGGTCGCGCTAGACCGGCCGTTCCTCGAGCATGTTGGCGATCATCGTCTTTAGGCCCTCGTCGTAGCTGGCGAGCACCTCGTGTTCCGCGGCAGTGTCGTAGTGGCTGATCAGTTCGCGACCGTTCCACCAGTGCAGCGCAAAGGCGGGCGGATCGGCGACGATCAGCGCGCGACCGTCGGCCACCGCTGGATCGATCGGGCGCAGCTCGAGCGCCACGGGTGGCGCGGTCGAGGGGCAGGTGGCGACGATCACGCCCTCCCATTTCGTGACAATCGTGCGGTGGATGTGGCCGCAGACCAGCCCGATGACGTTGCTCCGCCCGCGCAGGCAATCGGCCAGGCGGTGGACCCAGGGCTCGGCGGGATGCGTGTTCATCCAGGGAATCCCGACCTCGACCGGTGGATGGTGCTGGACGATCAGCGTGGGCCGATCGGGCGCAGCGTCGAGCGTCTCGCGCAGCCATCGCGCGCGCGCCTCGCAAAACGCGCCACCGTGGCGGCCTTCCTCCAGCGTATCGAGCACCATCAGCCGCACCGGACCATCCTCGATAGTGTATTGAAGGAACCCGCCCACCAGCGGCGCTTCGGGAAAGACCTCGGCGAAGTTGCGCCGCACATCGTGGTTGCCCAGCGCATAGTGGACCGGAAACGGCAGCGCCGCGAACGCCTCGCGCAGGCGGCGATAGCTGTCGACATCGCCGCGATCGACCAGGTCGCCGGTGGCGAGCATCAGGTCGGGTAGCGGAATGAGGGCGGTTAGCGCGGCAAGCGTCGCGTCCAGCCGCTGGCGATTGAACTCGCCCGGGGAGTCTGGCTCGAAGCCGAGGTGGATGTCCGTAATCTGTGCGACCAGCATTTTATTTTTTACCGTGGCGAGGCCATGGCCTTGCAAAGGCCATCACTTCGAAGAAGTCTGATTGGCGCCCCCGTTGCGCTTGCGATCGAACGAGGCCCTCCGCGATGCCGGCTGCCGCGTCATCCACGGCGCCTTTTCGTCCTTGTGGTAGTCATGGCACATCGCACAGCTCGATTCCACCGGCTGCTTGACCGCGGCTAGGTGCGCCCCGCCCTCGCCGACGTGGCAGGTTCGGCATCCACCCTTGCCGTCGAGCCCGGGGATCAGCAGGTCCATCGCGTCGTTGCTCGTCTCGGCTTTCACGTGGCAGTCGGCACAGGCTTCCTGGGTGTGCTTGGCGTGGGTGAACCAGCCCTTCTTGTAGTAGCGCTGGGTCTGGGCAACGTTCTGGATGCCATAGCCTGCGGTCGCCGCGCCGCCGGTGCGAGTGATCACGTGGCAATCGAAGCACGCCCCGCCCTTGTTGAACAGCATGTTGATCGCCTGTCCGGCCTCGGTCGGATAGAACCGCACCGCGCGGGCATAATCACTGGCGGTTTCAGCCAGGGCACGGTCGCCCGGCACGCGTCGGCTCATGCTTTCCAGGTTGATCGGGCGGGCCGGGGCGCCTGCGGCAAAGAACCCGCGCAGATCGGCCACGACCATCTCGGGCTCGCCATGGCGCAAAGTGCGGAAGGTGCCGCCAATCTTGTCAAAGGTCAGGCTGTGGCAGGTCTGGCACGATTCTTCCATCACCACCGGCTTGTACCACACCCCCGAAGCATCGGTCTGGTGGCAGTTCTCGCAATTCAGCCCTTCCTGATCGGGAAATTGCTGACCCCGGCGGCGGACCATCTGGGCAACCCCGTTGACCGTCGAGAGATGCTGCGCGTGGGTGAATTTGAGCCCGTCGAACTCCTTGGCGTCGGGCGTCCAGGTGATCCGCCTGACCACCGGATTGATCGGGCGCGGATCGACCAGCACCGCGGGCATCAGTTGCGGGTGCGAGGTGCCGAAATCGGCAGCATCGGGGATCTTGGTATCGGGCAAGCGCGATTTCAGTCCGTCGTGGCAATCGGTGCAGAACTTCTGCTGGGTCGCGGCCATCGCGCCTGCGCCCTCATGCTCGGTATGGCATTCCACACAGCGCCCGGCGGGCTTGTTGAAGGTGGTCGCCACCGCGCGCTGGAACGAAGCGAAGCCGGTGGGCGTGCCCCGCGCCTGTGTTAGACGCGCCCGGCCCGCTTCGCCGCCCTTGATGTGATCGTGAACCTTGGTGTGACAAGTCTGGCAGGCGTCGTCGCGCACCGCGACGAATGGCTTGACGTGGCACGACTGGCAGTCGTTCTCGAGCCCCTGGTGGGCAAGGCTCAGCTTGCCCGATTCCCAGGTTTTGTCGCCATGGAAGCCGGCCGGTCGGCTGGCGTTTTTCTTGAGCGCAAGATCGCTGTAGCTGGCATAGCTCCAGATCGGCCAAGCGAGGAACGCGAGCAAAACCATCGCCGCGAACGCCCAGGCACTCATCCGCTTGCCCGGGACCAACCCTTTGAGGGTGTAAGCCTCGTTGGTATCGGGATCGGAGTTGGAGTGCGAGACCGGCGTCTCGCGACGTACGGTAAAGGTCGGGAAACGGCTGCGCGCGTCTTGCCCCAGCTTGATCCGGTGGCTGCCGAACTTGAGCTCGGAGCCGAGCGTGACGTCG
>JANMQW010000116.1:0-7172 GCA_031370725.1 Novosphingobium sp. | reverse complement strand
GGTTGATCAAACACGTCATCCTTTCCCTCACCACACCAGCGGCGCGTGCTCCATCTTGGGCAGAACATGCCGCGCAAACAGGTCGGCTTCGGCGGCATGGGGATAGCCCGAGAGGATGAACGCCTCGATCCCTTCGGCCTGATAGGCGCGCAGCTTGGCCAGCACCTGATCGGGATCGCCGACGATCGCCGCGCCGCAGCCCGATCGCGCGCGGCCAATCCCGGTCCACAGGTGGTCCTCGACAAACCCGTCGCCGTCGGCCGCGCCGCGTAACTCGGCCTGGCGCTGGACGCCGAAGTTCTTGGCATCGAGCGAGGCTTCGCGGATCGCGCGGCCCTTGTCGTCGTCGAGCTTGGACAGCAGCCGGTCGGCATAGGCGCGCGCCTCGCTCTCGGTCTCGCGGACGATCACGTGGGCGCGATAACCGAACTTGAGCGTACGGCCGTGCGCGGCGGCGCGGGCGGTCATGTCGGCGATGATGGCGCGGACGTTGTCCATCGTATCGGGCCACATCAGGTACACGTCGCAATCCTTGGCGGCGCACTCGCGCGCATCGGGGCTGAGCCCGCCGAAGTAGAACGGCGGACACTTGCCCGAAATCGTCGTCATCCGTGGCGGATCGAGTTCGAGCTCGTAGAATTCGCCCTTGTGGCTCAGGTGCTCACCGTTGAGCAGGGTGCGGACGATCTGGATCGTCTCGGTCGCGCGGCGGTACCGCTCACCGCCGGGCATCGCCTGGCCGGGCATGTCGGACGAGATGATGTTGACGTTCAGCCGCCCCGCCGTGCCCGCCGCGTTCGGCCCGAGCACTCGGTCGAGCGTGGCGATCCGGCGGGCGAGTTGCGGCGGCCAATCCTCACCAATCCGCGTCGCCCACAGAAGTTTCATCCGCGCGAGCAACGGCGCGATTGCCGCGGCGAACACGGTGGTATCGAGGCCCAACTGATAGCCCGAGGGCAACAGGATGTTGTCGAACCCGCCCTTTTCGGCGGTGAGCGCGATGTTGCGGCAATGCTCCCAGCTCGACTGGAGCTGCGGATCGGAAACCCCGAGGAACTCGTAATCGTCGTCGCACAACGCGGAAAACCATGCGACTTCGCACTGTTGGGTCATGGCAAGTTTACTCCCCGCGCGGCGACCAGCACCGCGTACCATTCCACGCGCGTCCAGCGCACGGTCAGCGCCTGCGCGGCCTCGGCGATGCGCTCAGCCTTTTGCGAGCCGACGATCGGGACGATCCCGGCGGGATGCGCCATCAGCCACGAATACGCCGCAACGCTGCGTGAAACGCCGCGGTCCTGTGCCACTGTGTCGAGCGCGGTGGCGACCGCTTTGGTGCGCTCGTCCTGCGGATCGGCCAGCCGCCCCCCGCCCAGCGGCGACCATGCCAGCGGGACCAGCCCCAGCGCCATCGCCTGATCGAGCTCACCGTTCTCGAAGCAATCGATCCGCAGCGGGCTGATCTCGGGCTGGGTCGTCGCCAGCGGATGACCCAGGAACGAAGCCAGCGCGCCGATCTGAATCTGGGTGAAGTTGGAAACCCCCACCTGGCCGATCTTGCCCGAGGTGCGCGCCCTGTCGAGCGCGCGCGCCACTTCGTGCGGGTGAGCGAGAATATCGGGCCGGTGAATTTGCCACAGGTCGATTCGCTCGACCTGCAAGCGCCGCAGCGAAGCGTCGATCGCCTCGGCGAGATAGGCCGCGCTTTGGTCGTAGGGCAGCGGCGGGCGGATCCCGCCTTTGCTCGCCAGAACCATCCGCTGGCGCAACCCCGGCTCGGCGGCAAACACCTCGCCCAGCAGCGCTTCGGCATCGCCGAAGCCGCCCCACCCATCCGGGCCACTGCCGTTGAAGCCATAGATGTCGGCGGTATCGAACAGGCCGATCCCGGCATCGAGCGCGGCGTGGACCAGCGCCGCGCCCTCATCCCGGCTGCGCCCGGCAAACCGCCACATGCCCCACGCGAGCGGGGCGACTTCGGGGCCGTCGAGGCCAATCCGAACTTTCTTGGGAAGGGGCAGTTCGCTCATGCGGGGTTCCTTTTGGGCGGCGCGACCGAACCGCGCTCGACCAGGGTATGAGGCAGACGCCGGTGGCTGATATCGCCCCCGGCAAAGAGGATGTCGGTGGCGGTGCGGGCAAGCTCGGCCATCGGCTGGTGGATCGTGGTCAGCGGCGGCCAGACGGTGCGCGCCAGCGTGGTGTCGTCGAACCCGGCGACCGATAGCGCGTGCGGCAAGTCGATCCCGCGATCGTGCGCCACCGCCAGCACGCCCGCCGCCATATCGTCGTTCGAGGCGAAGATAGCGCTGGGCCGGTCGGGCAGGTCGAGCAGCCAGTTGGCGGCGCGCGCTCCGCTGTCGAAATCGAACTCGCCATCACACACCAGGTGCGGCTCGTACGCGATCCCCGCCCGGTCGAGCGCGCGGCGATAGCCGAACAGCCGCTCATCCGAGGCCATGTGGTTGGGGTGGCCCTTGATAAAGCCGATCCGGCGATGTCCGGCGTTGATCAGGTAGGTGGTCATATCGTCGGCGGCGAGCGCATCGTCCATGAACACGCTGCTGGTCAACGCGTGGTTGGTGCCCGGAGAGATCCGCACGAACGGGATATCCATCGCATCGAGCGCGCGGAGAACCGGCTCGCAATCGGTGACGGGCGAGGACAGCACGATCCCGTCGACGTGGGTTTCGCTGACCAGCCCGCGGATTTCGTCGCCGACGCGCGGATCGGCGACATCGACCGGCTGCGCCAGAAGCCGGATGCCGCGGCTGTGGCACGCCTCCCAGCAACCCATCTGGATCTGGAAGGTGTAATACGGGCTGTGGTTGTCATAGATCAGCGCGATCTGGTTGGACTTGGCGCCCGACAGGATGCGCGCGGCGATCGAGGGGCGGAATTCCAGCTCGCGGACCGCCAGTTCCACGCGTTCGCGGGTTTCGGTGCTGACGTAGGGATGCCCGTTGAGCACGCGGCTGACGGTTTTGACCGCCACCCCCGCGCGCGCCGCGACATCGCGGATGTTGGCCCGGTCGCTCATGCCGCGAGCGCCTCGGGCAACGCGGCAAACAGCGCCGCAAACGCGCTTTCGGGGCGATAGAACACCGGCGGCCGGTCGAGCGGAGCGGCGATCGTGTGCGTGCCTGGCGCGAAGTCCGCACCGCTCCACACGTGGCGCCATGGCGTATCGCCCGGCAAGATTACCTCGCGTTGTACAGCACCCTGCTCGATCACCGGCGCGACCAGCAGATCGGCACCGTAGAGGAACGCGTCCTGCACCGTCCACAGCGCGCGGTCGTCGGGATAGTGGAGGAACAGCGCGCGCTGGGCGGGAAGGCCGGTGGCGACGGCTTCTTCGCACAAGTGGCGGACATAGGGCGAAAGGACAGCGTGGATCCGGCTCCACCGCGCGAAGCAGGCGAGCAGTTGGGGCGTGCTGTCATACTGGAGATTGTCGTCGGGGCGGTTGCCTTCGTGGCTGCGCATCACCGGGGCAAACGCGGCCAGCTCGCACCACCGCATCATCAGCTCGGCGGTGCGGAGGTTGCCGTGGAGCGAGGTGTATCCCCCGCAATCCGAATGGCTGTAGGCGTTGCCGACCAGCCCGGCGGAGAGCGCCGCGGTCAATACCGTGCCGATCCCGTCGTGACGGGTGAAATCGACCGACTGGTCACCCGCCCACAGCAGCGGGCAATGCGCCTGAACGCCCGAGAAACCGGCGCGCATGAAGAACAGTGCGTCGCCGGTCTTGCCACGGTTGGCGAGCGCCATCGCGTTGACTTCGGCCCACAGCACCGGCCAGCGGTTGTGCGCCTCCATCGGGTCCGAACCATCGGCGAGACGGACATCGGTGGGGAGGTATTCGCCGAAATCGGCCATCCACCCGGCAATGCCGATGTCGAGCATTTCCTGCCCCAAGATTCGTTCGGCGAACCATTCGCGGGTTTGGCTCCGCGTGAAATCGACTACGCCGCAGTCAAATTCGCCGAAATCGACGTGGTACGGTTCGTCGCTGTCGAGCCTGAGCGCCAGATGCCTGCCGTCACGCGCCTCGAGATACTGCGCGCCGTCGATCGCCAGATACGGATTCGCGTAGGCCAGGAAGCGGATGCCGCGTGCCTCCAGTTCAGCGATGCGCCTCGGCAGGTCGGGATAGCGGGCTGCGTTGTCGGGGAAGCGCGGGGTATCCCAGTTCCAGTCCCAGAACAGGCGACGACCGAAGCTGGTCTGGCGGATGCCCGCCCAATCCTCGCACCACAGCGCGGAGACCGCGGCACCGGCTTCGAGAAATTTCTCGAGCCGGACAAAGCTGTTGGCCCCGTCCTTGAGGCCGACGATGGCCCCGCCGATCGCCCAATCGGGCAGCGGTGGCTGGCGTCCGAAACGTGTCGAAAGCTGGCCTACGAGGTCGGCAGGGCTACCACCGCGGAAGAATTCGAACCGCGCCTCGTGCGCCCAGACCTCGATGACGTGCGCCGCAGGATCGCCAAAATCGAGCGCGCTATAGCACGCGGCATCAAGGTGGCAGGCGTATTGTCGCGAGGAAAGGAAGGTCGGCTGGGGATAGTTGGTGGTCCAGAAATCGCCCCCCGCCATGCCCTGCTCGTCCATCAGCCGGGTCAGTTCGGTCGATTTGTCGCGGCCCACGCCAGGCTCGCTGGTCCACATCGGAAAGCTCCGCCCGGCCAGCGCGAGGTAGCTCATCTGCTCGCCCCCGCCCCACACCTGCTCGCCCGTCTCAGCGTGGAGGCGCAGCCAGATGCGGTCGGCAGCGGGCGCCAGCGCGGCAACCTTCAGCGTCATTGCCGTGGGATCAAAGGTCAGTTTCGCAACGCCTGCGAACACTACGGTATTGTCGTCGATACTCCACGCGCCGCTGTCAAGGCGATCGGTGGGGTCGTCGGCGATCCGGAAATTGCCATGGCGCATAGTCACGTCAGGGTGTCCGCAGGCGACGGACACCGCCGGACAGGCAATCCGGTGGCGAAGCACGGTCAACCCGGCGATGCACAGGTCGAAGCCATCATCTGCCGCGAAAAACCCGGATTCCACCCTGCTTTGCCTCTCCGCACGCTCGGCTGCGGCATTTTTGCCGCACAGTCCGATCTTCGTATGACACCGCTTGACATATCGGCCTCTGCGGGTCAATTCAAGCCATCGAAAGCGGCCATTCACGCCGCGCGTGTTTCACTTGACCGGCGTCAAAACGCCGCGAGTGCTGTTGGGGAGGATACCATGAAAGCCACGCTCCGCGCTGTTACCGCGCTTGCCGGAACCGTCTCGCTGTTTGCACTGGCCGCCCCCGCGCTGGCCCAGGATGGCGCTCCTCCAGCGGATGCCGCATCGGCCGACGAAGCTCCCCCGGGCGAGATCGTTGTCACCGCACAAAAGCGCACCGAGCGACTCCAGGACGTGCCCGTCGCGGTCTCGGTGCTGGGCGCCGACGCCTTGGCGACCAGTTCCAAGCCGAGCCTCGAAAGCGCGGTCGCGCTTGTCCCCTCGCTCAATTTCGTCAAGGCCGGGACCGCGCTCAACCAGACGCTGTTCCTGCGCGGGCTGGGCACCACCACGCTGTCGATCGCGGTCGATCCCTCGGTCTCTACCGTCCTCGACGGGGTCGTCCTCAGCCGCTCGGCCGAAGCGTTCACCGATCTGGTCGATATCGAGCGGATCGAAGTGCTGCGCGGGCCGCAGGGCACGCTGTTCGGGCGCAACGCCAGCGCGGGCGTGATCAACATTGTCTCCAAGCGCCCCGGCCGCGACTTCGGCGGCGAGCTGGAAGGCGCGTATTTCTTCGATAACGGCACCGAATACCGCGTCCGTGGCGCGCTCGACCTGCCCGTCAGCGAGGCCATCCGCACCCGCACCACCGCGTTCTACGACAAGTACGATGGCAACATCCGCAACATCGCGCCCAACGTGAACGACCGGGTCAACGGGCTCAAGCACTACGGCGTGCGCTCGGTGGTCGAGGCCGACGTCAGCGACACGGTGCGGCTGACGCTGATCGGCGATTACCACAAGAACAACGACGATTGCTGCGCCGACATCATCGCCGGTCCGCCGCGGGTGGCGTTCAGCGCTGCCTCCCCCGATGCGTTCACCGTCAACACCGCTAACCTGAACCTGATCCAGACCGTGCTGCCGACGCTGCGCGGCGACGAGACCCGCACGGTCAATCAGAATCTCGTCACCCGCACGATCGAGAAGGGCTATGGCTTTTCGGGCCAGTTCGACGTCGAGCTGGGCAACCAGACGATCACCTCGATCACCGCCTATCGCAACTTCGCCAACCGCGAGATCCGCGACGGCGACTTCTATCCGCAGGCCTACATCAGCGCGCCGCAATCGCATGACGACGGCCCGCAGACCGGCAACACCTTCAGCCAGGAGCTGCGCCTGACTTCGCCGGGCAAGCAGTTCTTCGACTATGTGCTGGGCGCGTATTTCTCCAACACCTTCACCAAGCGCATCTTCGAGCGCGTCAACACGATCTGCGCCGCAGCGACCGGGGCGGTGATCCCCACCGGCGTGCTGACCCCGTGCACCAGTCCGCTGGCCGCGCCGTCGGTCACCGCGTTCGGGCGCTCGACCTTCAGCGCGAGGGCCAAAAACTTTGCGCTGTTCGGTCAGGGTACGCTGAACATCAGCGACGATTTCCGCCTGATCGGCGGCCTGCGCTACACCACCGACCAGCTCGACGTGAGCTTCATCCGCGTCACCAGCCCGGGCAACCGCGCCTCCAACCCGCCGTTCGATGCGGGCGTGCTGGCCGCCTACAACAACTTCCTGACGACCGGCCGATCACCCACCGCGTCGCAAACCGCGGCGGCGCCCTTCACCAACGGGGTGCCGCTCCACACCAAAACCACCAGCGGCAACTTTTCGGGCAAGGCGGGCGCGCAATACGATTTCAGCCGCGACGTCACCGGCTATGCAACCTTCACCCGCGGCTACAAGGGACCGGCCTACAACCTGTTCTTCAACCTCCAGCCGACCGGACTCAAGGCGCTCGAACCCGAGACTTCGGATGCCTACGAGGTCGGCCTCAAGAACAGCCTGCTGGGCGGCGCGCTGACGATCAACGTGGCCGGGTTCTATGCCAGGTACCGCAACTTCCAGGCCAACAACCCGGATTCGCTGACCATCAATGGCGTGACCACGGTGATCGG
>JANMQW010000113.1:0-15954 GCA_031370725.1 Novosphingobium sp. | reverse complement strand
AAGCCTTGGCGCGCAGCGCTTAGGCGCAGTTGGAGAGGGGGTGAGGCAGTGCGTAACCTTGGTCCCTCTCCAAGCTTCGCTAGCCGCCAAGGCGGCAAGCTGCGCTATCCTCTCCCGCAAGGGGAGAGGGGCGTGTTGGCGCAATGACCGAACCCGCGCCCCACAAATCCGACCTCGGGGTGCGTGTGGTGTCGGCGGTGGCGATGGTTGCGGTGGCTGGGGCGGCGCTGTGGTTGGGTGGTTGGGCTTGGAACGTGTTCGTCGCGCTGGTTGCGCTGGGAGTGCTCCTTGAGTGGCAGCGCCTCGCGTTCAGCTTTACCGCAAGTCTGCTTGGGCGCACTTGTTGGCTGGCGGCAGGGATGGTCTACATTGGCCTCTCGGCATTGACGCTCGTCGTCATGCGAGATTCGCCTGAACTGGCGCCGGGAGTGTTGCTGGTCGTGCTTGCCGTCGTTGCGATCGACGTGTGCGCTTACTTCGTCGGTCGCGCGGTCGGAGGGCCGAAAATTGCTCCGAAAATTAGTCCATCCAAGACCTGGGCAGGACTGCTTGGGGGCATGGCGGGCGCCATCGGCGTGGCGCTGCTTGCGATCTATGGTTTTGGTTATGGCACAGTCGCACCGCCATATCTTCTTGCGTATTTTGCTCTTGCTGCACTTTTAGCGGTCGTCGCCCAAGCAGGTGACTTTTTCGAGAGCTGGATGAAGCGACGGGCGGGCGTGAAAGACTCCGGAAACCTCATCCCAGGCCACGGGGGACTCTTCGACCGGGTTGATGGTTTAGTTGCCGTGTTGTTTTTCTTGGGGCTTTTCGGCGTTGGCAAAATCATCGCCTACGCGCTGTTGCCGTACCCACAATCATGACCCGCACCATCTCCATCCTCGGCGCGACCGGATCGATCGGGGCTTCGACGCTCGACCTGATCCGGCGCGAGCGGGGCGCGTGGCATGTCGTCGCGTTGACGGCGCAAAGCAATGTGCCTGAGCTGGCAAAGCTGGCGCGGGAGTTTTCGGCCGAGGTTGCGGTGGTCGGGGACGAAACCTGCCTGGCCGCGCTGCGCGAGGCGTTGGCGGGAAGCGGGATCGTAACTGCGGGCGGGGCATCGGCGCTCGTCGAAGCCGCTTCGCGCCCTGTCGACATCGTCCTCGCCTCGATCGTCGGCACCGCGGGCCTCGCCCCCACCATGGCCGCGATCGAGCAGGGGCGCACGATCGCGCTCGCCAACAAGGAGGCGCTGGTCTCCGCGGGTGACGTCATGACGGCGGCGGTGACGCGGTATGGCGCCACGCTGCTCCCGGTCGATTCCGAGCATAATGCGATCTTTCAGTGTCTTGCAGGCAACGATCTGGCCGATGTGCGCTCGATCACGCTCACCGCCAGCGGCGGGCCGTTTCGCGACTGGACGATGGCGCAACTCCACGCTGCCACCCCAACACAGGCGATAAAACACCCCAACTGGGACATGGGGGCCAAGATCAGCGTCGATTCGGCGACGATGTTCAACAAGGGTCTCGAACTGATCGAGGCGCACCACCTGTTCCCGGTCGGGCACGACAAGCTGCGGATCGTAATCCACCCGCAGTCGGTGGTCCATTCGATGGTCGAGTACCGCGACGGCTCGACACTGGCGCAGCTTGGCCCGTCTGACATGCGCGTGCCGATAGCTTCGTGCCTCGCCTGGCCGCAGCGGATGGACACGCCATGCGCTCCGCTCGATCTCGCGGCGCTGGGCGAGCTGACTTTTCGCGCCCCCGACGAGGACCGCTTTCCCGCAACCAAGCTGGCGCGTGAGGCGGTCGAGGCGGGAGGTGCGGCGCCTGCGGTGCTCAACGCCGCCAACGAGATTGCGGTCGCCGCGTTCTTGGCGGGACATATTCCATTCACCCGAATTGCCGCATATGTGGCACAAGTGCTGGCAGAAACCGCGCTGCCTGCCCCGGCGACTCTCGCCGAGGTGATCGCGGTCGATGCCGAAGCGCGTGCTGCCGCGCGTGCCCTGATGGAGTCCGTTTAAGTGACCCAAGCGATCGTCCACCCCGGGTTCCTGATGTATATCATCGGCTTTTTCCTGCTGCTGGGGCCGCTGGTGACGATCCACGAGCTGGGCCATTATCTGGTCGGGCGCTGGTTCGGGGTCCGCGCCGATACGTTTTCGATCGGGTTCGGCAAGGAGCTGGCGGGGTGGACCGACAAGCGCGGCACCCGCTGGAAGCTGTGCGCGCTGCCGCTGGGCGGTTACGTCCAATTCGCGGGCGACATGAACCCGGCGAGCCAGCCCGATGCAGAATGGCTCAAGCTTCCCGCAGCCGAGCGCAACGTCTGCTTCCAGGCCAAGCCGTTGTGGCAGCGCGCGCTGATCGTGCTCGCCGGGCCAGCCGCCAATTTTATTCTAGCAATCGCGATCCTTGCCGCGTTTCTGATGGTTTACGGACAGGTCGTCGCCTCGCCTACGATTGGAAAGGTCGAGGCCGGGTCGGTCGCAGCCAAGGCGGGTTTCCGTGAGGGCGACCGCATCGTGTCCATCGGCGGCTCCGAAGTTGGTGTGTTCGGCGACATCAGTAAGCTGGTCGCGCCGCGCCCGGGCGAGCGGATGGAGGTTGTGCTGACGCGCAGCGGCGCGCCGCTCAATCTGGCCGTCGTAACCGGCAGCAAAACCGAGCGCGACGAGTTCGGCAACACCTTCGTGCGCGGTTATCTGGGGATCGGGCCGTCGGCAATCGAAGTCCAGCCGGTCAATCCGATCCAGGCGGTCGGACTGGCGGTCGGCCAGACCCGCGACATGATTTCGATGATGGTGACCGGGGTGTCGCAGATCGTCACCGGCAAGCGCAGCGTTGAGGAACTGGGCGGGCCGCTCAAGATCGCCAAGTTCTCGGGGGAACAGCTGAGCTTGGGGTGGCGGGCGTTCGTCGCCTTTGCCGCGTTCATCTCAATTAACTTGGGGTTCATCAACCTCCTGCCAATCCCGGTGCTCGACGGAGGGCATCTCGCTTTCTATGCAGCCGAGGCGATCCGGCGCAAACCGGCCAGCGCGAAAAGCCAGGAATGGGCGTTTCGCACCGGGGTCGCGTTTGTGGTGGGTTTGATGCTGTTCGTGACGTTCAACGACCTCGCGTCGCTCAAGTTGTTCGGCGGCTGATTGGGTCAGACGACGGCCGGGGTGTGCTGGGATCAGGCCGAAATGAGGCTGTTTTCCACTGTTTGCAGGGGTAATGTCTGGTTGATCGGCCCTTGATCCATCGGGGCCTATCGGGCAGAGGGCGGCGACTGTTGGCCGGTGGCCGGGTAGCCCCGCGCCGCCCACTCGATTGACGGAAGATACCATTCAATGACGGGACGCAATTCGGCAATGGATCGCATGGCCAAACCATGCCGCCCGATGCCCCGCCTTTGTACCGCACTTTTGGCCGGCACGATCCTCGCGGGAATGCCCGTCGCGGCGTTCGCGCAAACGTCGGCGCCAGTGGCCACCCCGGTGATCGCCCCCGAACCCGCGCCCGTCGTCGCGGCACCCGTCACTATCTCGTCGGTCACCGTCAGCGGCGCGCAGCGGCTCGAGCCCGACACTATCCGTTCGTACATCCAGCTGCGCCCCGGCCAGGTCTATTCGCAGGCAGCGGCCGATCAGGCGCTCAAGGACCTTTACGCGACCGAGCTGTTTTCCGAAGTCCAGATCCGCAACGATGCGGGCGTGGTGGTGATCGAGGTCAAGGAAAACCCGGTCATTAACCGCGTCATCCTCGAGGGCAACAAGCGGCTCAAGGATGATAAGATCAATCCCGAGATCAAGCTTGCCCCGCGGCAGATCTTTACCCGTTCCAAGGTTCGCGCCGACGTCGCCCGGATCATCGAGCTGTACAAGCGCCAAGGTCGGTTTGCCGCCACGGTCGAGCCCAAGATGGTCCAGCTCGACCAGAACCGCGTCGATGTGGTGTTCGAAATCAGCGAAGGCCCCAAGTCCAAGGTCCGCCAGATCAACATCATCGGCAACGACAAGTTCGGCGATGGCGATCTCAAGGGCGAGATGGTCACCAAGGAATCGCGCTTCTACCGCTTCTTCGCGGGCGGGACGAGCTATG
The DNA here is from genome assembly GCA_031370725.1 of Novosphingobium sp. GTDB lineage: Bacteria > Pseudomonadota > Alphaproteobacteria > Sphingomonadales > Sphingomonadaceae > Novosphingobium. The sequence continues at coordinate 11,875 of JANMQW010000113.1, read as the reverse complement.
ACCCCGATCGCCTGGCGTTCGACCAGCAAAAGCTGCGCCAGTACTACCTGACCCAGGGCTATGCCGATTTCCGCGTGGTTTCCGCGGTGGCCGAGCTGACCCCGGACAAGAAAGACTTCATCATCACGTACGTCGTCGAGGAAGGCGAACGCTACAAGTTCGGCGACGTGAAGGTGGAAAGCCAGCTGCGCGAATTCGACGGCGACAAGGTCGCCGCGCGGCTGCGGATGAAGGCGGGCGACTGGTACAACGCCAAGTTGGTCGAGGACACCGTCGAGCAGCTTCAGGAATCGGTGGGGACCTTCGGCTATGCGTTTGCCGATGTCCGGCCCGAATTCAAGCGCAGCAAAGCTGATCTCACAATGGGGATCACTTACGTCCTCAACGAGGCGCCGCGCGTGTATATCGAAAAGGTCGAGGTCAACGGCAACACACTGACCCAGGACAAGGTTATCCGCCGCGAGTTCCGCCTGGCCGAGGGCGATGCGTTCAACACCTTCCAGGTCAAGCGCTCGACCAACCGGATCAAGTCGCTAGGGTATTTCCAGGAAAAGTTCGAGGTCGAGCAGAAGCCCGGCAGCGCACCCGACCGGATCATTCTGGAAGCCAACGTCGAGGAAAAACCCACCGGCCAGCTCCAGCTGTCGGCCGGGTTCTCGAGCCTCGAAAGCTTTATCCTCCAGGCGTCGATCCAGCAGAACAACTTCCGCGGGCGCGGCCAGACCGTTGGCGCCAGCGCGAACTATTCGCGCTATTCCAAAAGCGCGGAACTCAGCTTCACAGAACCGTATCTGTTCGACAAGAATGTCTCGGCGGGCGCGGATATTTATCGCCGCGATTACAACAGCTTCAACTTCGTCAACAGCAACCGCAACACGCTCTACAAACAGACCACCACCGGTTTCCAGGGTCGTGTCGGCGTGCCGCTGACCGAGTTCGTCACGGCCGTTGCGCGCTATACACTGAATTACGATGATGTGACGCTCGACCAGAACCAGTTCTTCACGCTCAGTTCGGCGGGCGTGTTTGCCTGCGACCCGTTCATCGCGGGCCGCTATTTGTGTGACGCGCTTGGCCAGCGAACTAGCTCGATTTTGGGCTTGTCGCTGATCTACGACACGCTCGACAACCGTGCCCATCCCCGTAGCGGGCAAACTGCGGTACTTAGTGGTGACTTCGCCGGGCTTGGCGGTTCGGTCAAATACGCGCGGGCCCGCTTGAACGCCGCGAAGTACTGGCCGGTGCTGGGCAACTTCATCTTCTCGGTCTCGGGCGAGGGCGGGATCATCAAGTCGTTGCAAAACCGAGCCGGAGCGGGGGTCGATGACATCCGCTTGACCGACCGGTTTTATCTCGGCGAGCCGCAGATTCGCGGCTTTGATATCCGTGGAGTTGGCCCGCGGGTTCTTCGCGTTCCATATTCCGACGTCAACAACGACGGCGTGATAGGCCCCAACGAACTGGCGACCGATCGCAAGCAATTCACCGACGATGCCCTGGGCGGCAAGTACTATTACCTCGCCCACGCCGAGCTAGAAATCCCGTTGGGCTCAGGCGTGAAGGAGCTGGGGATTCGCCCGTCTCTGTTTGCCGATATTGGATCGCTGTGGGGGATCACAAAGCCGGCCCTGCAGGATACCGGCCCAGCCGGGGTCGCCCAGTACGGGATTACTTGCAACGGCACGACCACGACTGTGGTCCAGGCGACCGCGCCTACGCTTGATCCCACCTGCATCGCGACGGGCGACGGCATTTCGACCGGCCAATCCTTCGCCTTTCGCGAACAGTACTTCGGTGACAGCCCACGCCCACGCGTCTCGGTTGGCATCGGGATCAATTGGAACTCGCCGTTCGGTCCGTTCCGCATCGATTTCGCCAAAGTGCTGATGAAGCAAAAGGGCGACAACACCAAAACCTTCACATTCAACGTAGGAACCCAATTCTGATGAAGACTATTTCCAAATCGCTGGCCGCTGCTTCGCTGGTGTTGGCCGGTTCGCAGCTCGCCATGGTCACTCCGGTCGCTGCACAGGCGGTTAAAGGCATCGCTGTTGCCAACCCCACCGCGATTGTTGCGCTTTCCAACGCCTTCAAGGTGGCGGAGCAGCAGCGCCCGGTCACTTACAAGCCGCAGATCGACCAGGCGAACGCCCGTAAGGCGCAAATCGAGGCGCAGCTTCGTCCGATGGCGACGAAGCTTCAGGCCGATGCCCAGGCACCCAACGCCGCCGCCAATCAGGCCGCGCTTCAGCAGCAGTACGCCCAGATCCAGCAGATCGAGCAGTCCGGCCAGAACGAAATCAACCAGCTCCTCCAGCCGGTCGCGCTGAGCCGCGCCTATGTCGTCGAGCAGATCGGCGACAAGCTCGAACAGGCCACAAAGAACGCGATGGCCAAGCAAAAGATTGAAATCTTGCTCGATTCGGGTTCGGTGATCAACGCGGGCGAGACCTACAACCTCAACCAGGCGATCCTCAACGAGGTCAATGTGCTGCTGCCCGGCGCGCAGCTTGTGCCCCCGGCCGGCTGGCTGCCGCGCGCCCAGCGCGATCAGCAGGCGCAGCAGCAGGGCGCCGCTCCCGCCGCTGCTCCGGCGACGCCGGGCGCCAAGCCCAAGGGCCGCTAAGCCAGCGACCCGGGACAGGGGAATGAGCGAAGAACCTCTTGCTTCGGGCAAGGATGCGGGCGCGGCTTCGGTCGCGCCCGTTTCGTTCGATATCCAGCGCGTGCTCCACACGCTGCCGCACCGTTATCCGCTGTTGTTGGTCGACCGGGTCGCCAGCCTGACGATCGGCGAGAGCATCCACGCAGTGAAGGCGGTGACCTTCAACGAGCAGTTCTTCCAAGGCCACTTCCCCGGCCGCCCGATCATGCCCGGCGTGCTCCAGATCGAGGCGCTGGCCCAGGCCGCAGCGATCCTCGCGATCGAAACGCTTGAATTGGCAGGCAGCGGCAAGCTCGTCTATTTCATGGCGATCGAGGAAGCCAAGTTCCGCGCGCCGGTAGAGCCCGGCGTGCTGCTCGATCTCCACGTCGGCTTCGTGCAGAAACGCGCACGCGTGTGCAAGTTTTGGGGTCGCGCTGAGGTGGATGGCAAGGTGACCTGCGACGTGAAGTTCACCGCGATGGTGGCCGATCCGCCTGCCAACTGACGCTTCGCTCTTCCAAGCCGTCACCCTGAACCCGTGTAAGGGTCCATCCATCGGTTTGGGCCCAAGCCTCGCGACCGCAATCCGAGATCGCGCATTGGCCGTCAGCACCCGAGCGTGCGGCACGATGGATGTTGAAACGAGTTCAGCATGACGGGCCTTGGGAACAAACGCCAATCCTTGCGTTTTCCCCCGCACCCCGCTAAGCGCGCCGCTCTTTCAGGCCGGTCGGAACCGGTCGCCCAGACGAAAGCTTGAGACATGAAGGCCGATCTCCACCCCGATTACCACACCATCAAGGTTCAGATGACCGATGGCAGCACTTTCGAAACCCGCTCCACCTGGGGCAAGGAAGGCGATACCCTGGTTCTCGAAATCGACCCCACCAGCCACCCGGCGTGGACCGGCGACAAGCGCGCGCTCAGCGACGGTGGCCGCGTTGCCCAGTTCAACAAGCGTTTCGGCGGGCTCAGCCTGAAGAAGTAAGCCAGGCTGAAACGGATGCAAAAAGGGCGGCCCGCGAGCCGCCCTTTTTCGTTTCGGTGTCGCTCTCACCTCCACTCCCGCTCCCGATACCACTTCGTAATCACATACTTCACCCCCTTGCGCACCTTCATCCCGTGGTGGAGCGTCGCCGGGTTGAGCGAGCCGTCCGCGCGGCGGTTGTTCCACGCGAGCAGCTTGCCCGTCTCGGGCTGAACGGTCTTGTCGATCACCTTGAACCGCGTCGCGCCGCCCGCTTCGGGCTGGTTGAGATAGACCATCAGCGTCCACGTGCGGTTGCCGGCGATTGTGCAGAATTTGGCGAAGTCCGCGCCGTCGGGCTCGAAATAGTCGGTGTGGGCCTTGAATTCCTGCCCCACGGCGTAGCGTTGACCCTGCAGCGGCTCGCCATACGCTGGATCGATCCCCGACCACGCGCTGAACGCGGCATCGAGCGCGGCGACATCGGGCAGCGCCAGATCGAGGTCGCAAGTCTCGCTGGTGCGGAAATAGTGGTCGCCGTTGGGATCGGCGATGGTCGAGGGGCGCCGGTTGATGTCGATAAGCGCGCACAACCGCGCGCACAGCGCGGGATCGAGGAACGCCTTGACCCCATACAGCTCGAGCCGCGGGTTGGGAACGCGCTGGACGTTGGCGTTGGTCAGGATACGCTGCGCGGTGGTATCGGGCGAAAGGGTGGCGTAAGTGCTGGCCATGCCGCGAGATTAGCCGAATGAACCGCACAATGTCACGATCGCCCAGCGTTTTTAAACAGTACTCTCAGGCGGGCTTCAGCCTGGTCGAAATGATGGTCGTGCTGTTCGTGATGGGGCTGCTGGCGGGGGTGGTGGTGCTCTCGCTCCCCGGCGATTCAAAAGTGCTACGCGAAGAAGCGGAGCGGTTTGCCGCGCGCACGGTGGCGGCGCGCGACGAGGCGATCAGCGGTGCGCGTCCGGTGGCGGTGGTGGTGGGGCGTGCGGGATACTACTTCGAGCAGCGCCGCGATGGCGGCTGGCAGCCGCTTGATCCGGGGCGGTTCGGGCTGGTGGCGTGGAAGGAAGGCACCGCGGCCAGCGTCGCAGGGGCAGCAAGTGAGGCTGCCCAGCCGGGAGCCGCGCCCGAACGCCAGCGGCTGGTGTTCGATCCGGTCGGGCTTTCGAGCAGCGAGGCGCGGGTGCGGCTGGCGCGCGGCAAGGATGCACTGGCGGTCAGCGTCGCGCGCGACGGCACGGTCAAGCTCGATGCGGGTTAAACGCGCTGGTTCACCCCCTGCTGCAGAGGCGGGTTTCACCCTGATCGAGCTGATGGTGGCGTTGGCAGTGTTCGCGATTGCAGCGTTGACCCTGCTGCGGATGGAAGGCGCGAGCATCAGTCGCACCGCCGATCTCGACCAGCGGCTGCTGCGCGAGGTGGTCGCCCAAAACCTTGCCGCCGAGTGGCTGACCGATCCCGCGCCGCCCGCGTTGGGCGACACCAACGGCCAGATAACCAACATGAATCGCAACTTTGCCTTTACCCGCCACGTTGAGCGGTTGAGCGATGCCGGAGTGGTCAGCGTGGTGGTAGCGGTGCGCGAGGTGACACCGGGCGCACCCAGCCAGGCGTTCACGCTCGAGTTCATGCGTCAGGGCGGTGGGTGATGCGCAAGTCTGGCGTTGCTGTGCTGGAAAGGGGCTTCACCCTGGTCGAGATGCTCATCGCGCTCGCCATATTCGCGCTGATCGCGGGCGGGGCGCTTCTTTTGCTGCAATTCAGCGTCGATGCCGAGGCGGCCAGCCGGACCAAGACCCAACAGATCGCGGCGCTGCGCCGGTTTCTCAGCGTGTGGAACGCCGACCTTGCCCAAGCCGTGCCGCGCCCGGCTCGCGATGCCGCGGGCGGCGTCGGGACTGCGCTTGAAGCCCCCACTGGTGCGCCTGATGGGGTGATTCTGCGCCTGACCCGCGGTGGCTGGAGCAACTTCGACGGTGCCCCGCGGCCCAGTCTCCAGCGAGTCGAATACCGCTGGCAAGGGGGCAAACTGGCGCGTGCCGGATATCCATTCCTCGACGGCGCACAAGCCGATATTGCCGCACCGCTGGCGGATTCGGCCGGCCCGCCGCGGCTGCGTTTTCGCACGAAGGATGGCAACTGGCAGGATCGCTGGGAACCCCAGCGCAGCGCCGAATTGCCCGTCGCGATCGAGCTCAACCTGCCCCAGCGCGGTGGGCAGGTGCTGCGCGTGGTGGCGTTGGTCGGGGCGAATTACCAATGAGGCGCCGCCCCGAAAACGAGCGCGGCGCAGCGCTCCTGTCTGTCCTGCTCCTCGTCGCGGTTATGGCTGTTATCGCGGCAATCATGCTCGAGCGGCTGAACTTGGCCACTCGGCTTGCTGCCAACAGCCAGGCGATGACCCAGGCGCGGTTCTATGCGCTTTCGGCCGAGAGTATCGCCATCGCGCGGGTCAAGGCGCTGGTCGCATCCAGCCCCGATCGCACCGCCGATCCGCAGGGCTTGCTTGGGCGCGATTTCGACATGCCGCTGTCCGCCGGACTGGTAGTCGCGCGGGTCGACGATGCGGGCAATTGTTTCAACCTCAACTCGCTGGTCGAGGGGCAGGAGGGCAATTTCACCTTGCGTCCGGCCGGACTGAGCCAGCTGCGCGCGCTGATGGAAGGTCTGGCGATCCCCTCGGGCGAAGCGATCCAGCTGTCCGATGCGATGGCCGACTGGATCGATAGCGACGATGCCCCCGCGCCCAACGGGAGCGAGGATGCCTATTATCAGAGCTTGCCGGTGCCCTATCGCACCGCGGGTCGGCTGGTTGTCGATCCCGGCGAAATGCGCGCGGTGCGTGGGATGACCCCGGCTTATTATATCCGGCTGCGGCCCTGGGTGTGCGCGCTGCCGGGCAACGAGCTTTCGCCGATCAACGTCAACACCTTGCGCCCCGATCAGGCGCGGTTGATCGCGATGCTGAGCCCGATGACAATTGACGTGCGCCGTGCCCAGTCGATCATCGCGCAACGTCCGCCACAGGGCGTGGCGGCGGCCGCCGATTTTCTCCGCCCGTTTGCCGCGAACGGCCAGACGGTAGGGCCCGAGCCGCTCGGCCAGCTAACGGTCACAAGCCGGTGGTTCCTGATCGATCTGCAAGTTGCGGTCGATTCGATCCGGCTCGACGAGCAGGCACTGATCGACGTCGGGGTTGATCCGCCGCGGGTGGTCAGCCGCAGCTGGGGTGATCGCGAGAGTCGTTAATTTCAACTGTGTAATAATATTGCGCTACCACCGCTCCGCCGCAACTTTCGCTTTGCATCGGGCAGGCGCTGTGCAATGGCGCGCGACCGTTCCATTCGCCGCTTGACGGCAGGGTACGCGCCCGCAAAAGCGCCCGACATCGGCGGGTGCGCCGGGATATGGCGATCGTAGCTCAGTTGGTTAGAGCGCCGGCTTGTGGTGCCGGAGGTCGGGGGTTCGAGACCCCTCGGTCGCCCCATTATTCCCGCCACGCAATGTGCTTTTGCAAGGAACTTGCGCGTGCCCGCATTTTGGACTGAATCCGACTTCGACGATCATGAAAGCGTGACTGTCGTGCGCGATCGCGCGTCGGGGCTGACCGCGATCTTTGCGATCCACTCGACCCACCTCGGCCCGGCCGCGGGGGGGTACGCGGTTCTGGCACTATGCCGATCCTGCGCTGGCGATGCGCGATGCGCTGCGGCTGTCGCGCGGGATGAGCTACAAGAATGCGATGGCAGAACTGCCGATGGGCGGGGGCAAGGCGGTGATCCTGGCCGATGCCAAAGCCCACAAAACCCCCGAGATGCTCGCCGCGTTCGGCGATGCGGTCGAGGCGCTGGGTGGGCGCTATGTCACCGCCGAGGACGTCGGGATCAGCGAAGCCGATATGGTCGCAGTTGCCAAGCGCACCCGCCACGTCTCGGGCCTGCCCGCCGAAGGCAGCTCTGCGGGCGGCGATCCCGGGCCCTTCACCGCGATGGGGATCTACCACGGGATCAAGGCCGCAGTGGTGCACAAGCTGGGCAAAGACAGCCTCAAGGGCGTCCATGTCGCGGTCCAGGGCACCGGCAGCGTCGGCGGTGGGGTCGCTCGGCTGCTTCACCGCGATGGCGCCCGGCTGACTGTGGCCGACGTCGAAACCGACCGGGCCAAGGCTTTGGCCAGGGAACTCGACGGCGAGGTCGTCGCGGCCGACGCAATCATGAGCGTGGCCTGCGATGTGTTCAGTCCCAATGCGCTGGGCGCGATCATCGACGACGAGGGCATCGCCCGGCTCGATTGCGCGGTGGTCGCGGGTGGGGCCAACAACCAGCTTGCGCGGCCCGAACACGGCGCCGCGCTGGCGACCCGCGGCATCCTCTACGCGCCAGACTATGTGATCAACGCTGGCGGAATCATTTCGGTAACGCTCGAGCATCTCGCCCGCCAGAACGGCGCGCATTGCGATATCAACGAAGTTCGCAAGCGACTTGCCCTGATCCCCGATCGGCTGTTGGCGATCTGGCGCGAAAGCGAGGCTGCTGCGGTTTCTTCGGACGTGGTTGCCGACCGCATGGCGCAAAAACTGATCGGTCGCTGATCTAATCCTCTCCATCCTAAGTCGATGGGGAGGATTGAAATTTGCAACTGTCGCATCGTGCTTGCCGCATGCCTTTGCGCGTGGCAGAGCAGCGCCAAGCCGGTGGCTGGGGGTTGCCGGGTTGTTCTGAAAGACAATTCCCGCGCACATGCACGGTTTTGCAAATCCCGCCCGGTTCCTGCGCATCGCGCGCTGGCTCACGCCCCTGCTGCTCGGCCTTGGTCTGCTGCTTGCTGGCGGAGCATTGGCATGGGGGGTTACCCAGGTACCGCCCGACCGGCTGATGGGCGATACCGTCCGCATTCTGTTCATCCACGTCCCTTCGGCCTGGCTGGGGATGGCCGGGTGGAGCACGATCGCCATCGCCAGCCTGGTCGAGCTGGTCTGGCGGCATCCGCTGGCGGGAATCGCGGCGCGCGCGGCGGCAGTTCCGGGCTGCGCCTTCACCGGGATTTGCCTGGCCACCGGATCGATCTGGGCGCGCCCGACGTGGGGCACCTGGTGGGTGTGGGACGGGCGGCTGACCAGTTTTCTTATCCTGCTGTTCCTCTATTTCGGCTACCTCGCCCTGGCCGGGGCCGCGCAAAAGGACGCCGCTGGTGGATCGGGCGGGGGCAGCCGGATCACCGCGATCTTCGGCCTCGTCGGCGCCGTCAACATCCCGATCATCAACCGCTCGGTGGTGTGGTGGAACAGCTTGCACCAGCCACCCTCGATCACTGCAGGCAAATCGAGCATCGACGCGACGTTCCTGATCCCGCTGCTGATCGCCGCGCTGGGGTTCAGCTTGCTATTCGGCGGGGTGATCCTGGCGCGGATGCGGACGCTGCTCGCCGAAATCCAGACCGAGGCGCGCTTGCGCCGCAAAGCCCAAAGTCTGGTTGCGGCCTGAGCGATGGCGGAGGGACTCAACCAGTGGCACTTCGTGATCGCGGCCTATGCGGTGGGCGTGATCGGCACGCTGGCGCTGGTCGGCTGGGTGTGGACCGCGATGCGCCGCGCCGAACAGCGCCGCGACGATTCGCGGGGAAAATGAGCTGATGGCGACCTCTGCGATCAAGCCCAAACACCAGCGGCTGGTCCTGCTGACGATCGCGCTGGTCGCGCTGATCGGCGCGGGGTTGCTTGCGGCGTGGGCGCTCAAGAATCAGGCGGCGTATTTCTACGTGCCCGCCGATATCGTCGCCGACCCTCCCGAGGCCGGGCGCGCGGTGCGGCTGGGGGGAATGGTCGAAAAGGGCTCGATCAAAACCGCACCCGATGGCGTGACGATCGATTTCATCGTCGAAGACGGCAAGGCCAAGGTGCCGGTGCGGTTTCGCGGAATTACCCCCGATCTGTTCGTAGAGGGATCGGGCGTGGTCGCCGAAGGTCGGATGGAAGCGGGCGGACGGTTCGTTGCCGACAATCTGTTGGCCAAGCACGACGAGAACTACGTACCGCGTGAAATGGCGGACATGACCAAGGCTCGGGCGGCGGTGGCGGAGACAAGATGATCCTCGAAGTTAGTCATTGTGTAGTCTTCGGTTTGACCTCCCGCTTGCGGGAGGGGCTAGGGGTGGGCGCGCGGCGCACTTGCGTCGCGCTGGGCCGCATGTCTCACCCCGCTGCGACTAGGCAGCACGCTGCCAAGTCTCGATGCCCCACCCGCATGCGGGAGGGGGGAAGAGCATGATCGCCGAACTGGGTCTGGCGATGCTGTGGCTGGCGGGCGCGCTGGCGTTGCTCCAGCTTGCTGCGGGCGCGCTTGCGCTCGCCGGGCGCGGGCGTGAACTGGCGGGGATCGTTCGCCCCGTCGCGGTGGTGCAGGGTGTGCTGTGCGCCGGTGCTTTCCTTTCGCTGATCACGCTGTTCCTGCGTACCGATCTTTCGGTCAAGCTGGTCGCGACCAACAGCCACTCGCTCAAACCCGTCATTTTCAAGCTGGCAGGGACGTGGGGTAACCACGAGGGTTCGATGCTGCTGTGGGTGACCGTGATGGCGCTATCGGGGGGCTTCATCGCGCTGTTCGAAAAGCGCCTGCGCGAAGATACGATGCTGGCGACGCTGGCCGGACAGGCATTTGTCAGCCTGGGCTTTTACGCCTTCATGCTACTGTCCTCCAACCCGTTCGAACGACTGGCCGCACCTCCGCCCGAGGGCAACGGGCTCAACCCGCTGCTCCAGGATATCGGCCTCGCGTTCCATCCGCCGACGCTTTACCTAGGCTATGTCGGGCTTTCGATCGCGTTCAGTTTCGCGATCGGTGCGCTTGTCACGCGCGATGTCGGCCCGGCGTTTGCCCGTGCGATGCGGCCGTGGGTGCTGGGGGCGTGGATTTTCCTCTCGCTCGGCATCACCGCGGGATCGTACTGGGCGTATTACGAGCTCGGCTGGGGCGGCTGGTGGTTTTGGGACCCGGTCGAGAACGCCAGCCTGATGCCGTGGCTGGCGGCGACGGCGTTGGTCCATTCTTCCACCGTTCTGGCCGCGCGCAATGCGTTGCGGGCATGGACGGTGATGCTGGGCGTGGTGGCGTTTTCGATGTCGATGATCGGGACATTCCTCGTTCGCTCAGGCATTCTCACCAGCGTTCACGCGTTCGCGGTCGATCCCGAGCGGGGCAGTTTCATCCTGGCGCTGCTGACGATCTACATTGGCGGGGCGCTCGCGTTGTTCGCGTTGCGTGCCAGCACCATCAGCGAAGGCACCCGGTTTGCGCCGGTAAGCCGCGAATCCGCGCTGGTGGTGAACAACGTGATGCTTAGTGCGATCCTCGGCATTGTGCTGCTTGGCACGCTTTATCCGTTATTAACCGAGGCGTTTGGCGAAAAGGTTTCGGTCGGCCCGCCTTATTTCAATCCGATGGCGGCGGTGTTCTTCGTGCCGATGCTGCTTGTCATGGCAATCGGGCCGTTGTTGCGCTGGCGTGATGACCGGGTCGGGCGGACGAGCGGCAAGCTGGCGCTGCCTGCGCTGGTGGCAGCGATCGTTGCGCTCGGGCTGGTGGCTTTCGCACCGGTAATCAAGCCGCTGCCGTTCCTCGGAATGGCGCTGGCGGCGGGGCTGGCGGTGGCCAGCGTGCTGCCGCTGATCGGGCGCGACCTGCGGCGCACCCCGCTTCCGGTCTATGGCATGGTCGTTGCGCACCTCGGCATTGCGGTTGCGCTGTTCGGGGTGGGCAGCGACAGCGCGTTCTCGATCGAAAAGCTGGTTGCCTCGCGCCCCGGACAGACCCAAACGGTCGGCCCGTGGCAGGTGACCTTGCGCGATATCGAGCCGGTGGCCGGCCCCAACTGGACCGCGCTCGAGGCGACTCTGGCCGCCAGTTACCAAGGGGGCAGCCCCAGCCTGCTGCGCACCCAGGCGCGCAACTTCACCTCTCCGCCACAGCAGACCAACGAAAGCGCGCTCCACACCCGTTGGAACGGCCAGCTTTATGCGGTGCTGGGCGAGGAAGCGGAGGACGGACGCTGGCAGTTGCGGCTGTGGTGGAAGCCGTTCGTTCCGATGATCTGGTATGGCGGGATACTCGTCGGGTTGGGCGGGCTGCTCGCGCTGATCGGCCGTGTCGGGCGCGACATGAAGCGCACCCGCGCCGAGCAAAAGATCGCCTATCGCCGCGAGAGTCAGGGGCGATGAGCGATTCCCCCCCCGACACTAAGCGCCCCGGGTTGTGGAT
>JANMQW010000101.1:0-5767 GCA_031370725.1 Novosphingobium sp. | reverse complement strand
GAACACGCGGATGGTCACCGCCTGCTGGTTGTCCTCGGCGGTCGAATAAACCTGGCTCTTCTTGGTCGGGATCGTGGTGTTGCGATCGATCATCCGGGTGAACACGCCGCCCAGCGTCTCGATCCCCAGCGACAGCGGGGTCACATCGAGCAGGAGCACGTCCTTGACGTCGCCCTGGAGCACGCCAGCTTGGATCGCCGCACCCATGGCGACGACTTCATCGGGGTTGACCCCGGTGTGCGGATCCTTGCCGAAGAACTCCTTGACCACCTCGCGCACGCGCGGCATCCGGGTCATCCCGCCGACGAGCACGACGTCGTCGATGTCCGCGGCCTTGAGACCGGCATCGGCCAGCGCCTTCTTCATCGGCTCTTTGGTGCGCTCGATCAGCGCGGAGACCATCTTTTCCAGATCGGCGCGGGTCACCGTCTCGACGAGGTGAAGCGGTGTGGTGCTGCCGCCTTCCATGCGCGCGGTGATGAACGGCAGGTTGATCTCGGTGGTGGCGGTGCTCGACAGCTCGATCTTGGCCTTTTCGGCGGCTTCCTTGAGCCGCTGAAGCGCAAGCTTGTCGGTTTTCAAGTCCATGTTTTCCTTGGACTTGAACTTGGCTGCAAGCCACTCGACCAGCACGTTGTCAAAGTCTTCGCCGCCCAGGAAAGTGTCGCCGTTGGTCGACTTCACTTCAAACACCCCGTCGCCGATCTCGAGGATCGATACGTCGAAGGTGCCGCCGCCAAGGTCATAGACCGCGATGGTCTTGCCGTCGTTCTTATCGAGCCCATAGGCCAGCGCCGCCGCGGTCGGCTCGTTGATAATCCGCAACACTTCAAGACCGGCAATCGCGCCTGCATCCTTGGTTGCCTGGCGCTGTGCGTCGTTGAAGTATGCCGGTACGGTAATCACCGCCTGGGTGACGGTCTCGCCGAGATAGGCTTCGGCGGTTTCCTTCATTTTCTGGAGGATGAATGCACTGATCTGGCTGGGCGAATAGTCTTCGCCGCCGGCCTTGACCCAAGCGTCGCCATTCTTGCCCTTGACGATGGTGTAGGGGACCAGCTCGGTGTCCTTCTTGGTCACCGGATCGTCGAAGCGGCGGCCGATCAGGCGCTTCACCGCAAAAATGGTGTTGTCGCCGTTAGTCACTGCCTGGCGCTTGGCCGACTGGCCGATCAGGCGCTCGCCGTCCTTGGTGAACGCGACGATCGACGGGGTGGTCCGCGCGCCTTCCGAATTCTCGATCACCTTGGGCTTGCCGCCGTCCATGACCGAGACACAGCTGTTGGTTGTGCCGAGGTCGATACCGATCACTTTTGCCATGATTTATGCTAATCCCTTATCAATCCGAGACGCCGAGGAAGCTGGCCCCCCATGCTGGGCGGACGTTGTTCCACGGCTCTGACCGGCGCGATATAGGGCGGGTTTGGCTTGGCACAAGGGCCGTGCCCGACTACGCTGGCCAAGCGTTTCGTAGCGGCAACATGGGGGAATATCATGCGCGGCAAGGCCGTTTTGACGATCGTTGCGGGTGGATTGGCGCTGGTCTTGGCGAGTTGCGGTTCCCCTGAGCCCCAGCCTGAGCCAAGCGCAGCCGTCCTGCCATCGCCAGAAGCCCCGCCGGGGATCACGCTCAGCGAGGCGCGGGTTCAGCTCCCGCTGGTCTCGGGTCGACCCGGTGCCGCCTATTTCACCGTCAGCCAGGCCAACGGCGCGCCGCGCAAGATCGTCGCGGTCGCGGTCGAGATGGCTGCGCGGGCAGAGATGCACGAGACCAAGGGCGGTACCATGGTGCCAGTCAGCGAGGTGCCGGTCGGCGCCGGCAAAACGGTCAAGTTCGCGCCGGGCGGGTATCACACGATGCTGTTCGATCTCGATCCCAAGCTCCGCTTTGCCAAGGACGCTGAACTGACCGTGACGTTCGATGGCGGCGACAAGGCGAGTGCGCGCGCGCCGGTCACCACGATGCAAGAAACAATGGAGATGGCGCACTGAGCGACGAACACGCCGTCGGGTTCGTCGCGGCCCCCGCGTGCCCGGCGGGAGGATCGCGGTCGCTGTCGTCGGGCGAGGTTGAACTCGCGCGCTCGGTTTTCGGCGGCTCGATCGCGCTTGGCAACGTATCGATCAAACGCCGCAAGTGGTTCCCGTTTCAGCCGCGCCGTGTGGCGATGACCCCGCGCGGCCACATTCACTTCCATCCCGCCGGCGATGCCTATTGCGATGATTTTGCGCGCGCCGACATCAATGCGCAGGGTCTGTTTATCCACGAAATGACCCACGTCTGGCAGACCCAGCGAATGGGCGAATGGTACCTGATGCTGATGCGGCACCCCTTTTGCCGCTATGATTACACCATTCGCCCGGGTTGGCGGCTGGAGCGTTACGGGCTTGAGCAGCAAGCCGAGATCGTGAAGCACGCGTTCCAGTTGCGCCAGGGGGCAACGGTGCGCGGGGCTTTTTCGCGCGAAATTTACGAGAGCATCCTGCCGTTTACACCGTCGGCAAGCTAGCCAGCGCCACCACCAGCAACGAAATTACCGATCCCAGCACCGCGAGCGAGGCCATCGCGCCGCCGCTCGACCGTGGCACCTGCACTGCCGCTGTTTCGTGGGAACACTGCCAAGTGGTGTCTACCGGACCCAGCAGCATCACCGGTGGTTCTTCGATCGGCGCGCGCAGCAGCGCCGCGCTAACCACCGCGCGCGATACCGGGCGGGCAAACTCGCAGCCATAGTAAGGTTCGCGCGCCCAGATAACCGCCGCTTCGATCGAACCCGCAATCGGCAACCGCAGGGTCACCGTGTCGCCCACCGCAAAGCCCTCGCCTGCCTCGATCAGCAGCCCGGTTTCGGACAAGTTGCGCACCGTCGCGCTCGCCGCGGCAACGGCATTACAGCTCTCTACTTCGAGCCGCAGCGGGCGACGCGCGGCCTGGCGCTGCTCGGCGCTTTGCGGTTCGAGTTCGATCCTGGCGAGCATCGACATGACGAATTCCCTTCTCCGCCATCAAGCCCGCCAAGTGTTGCTATCGGGTTAAGGACTTACCGAGAGAATTCGTTCAGCCGCTGGGTTCAGCGAAAGCGGTCGCGCAACTCGAACTTCAGCACTTTGCCAGTCGCGGTGCGCGGGAGCTCGTGGACGATCTCCAGCCGGGCGGGCTGCTTGAACCGCGCCAGACGGTCGCGGCAATGGTTGCGCAGGTCGTCGAGGTCGAGTCGGGTGCCGTCCTTGAGCACAACCACCGCACATCCGCATTCGCCCCATTTGGAATCGGGCAGGCCGATCACCGCTACTTCATGGATCGCTTCGATCTCATACAGGACGTTTTCGACTTCGGCGGGATAGACGTTCTCACCGCCAGAAATGTACATGTCCTTGACCCGGTCCTCGATGTAGAAATATCCATCGGCATCGCGCCGTCCGATGTCGCCCGAACGAAACCAGCCATTAACAAAGCTGGACCTGTTGGCATCGGGGCGGTTCCAGTATCCGGGCGTGATGTTGCCGCCACGCATCCATATCTCGCCAAGCTCTTCGGGAGCGGCCTCGCTGCCGTCCGGCCTCGCGATCATCGCTTCGCAGTGGCGCAGCGGCTTTCCAGCCGAGCCGATCTTGCCCGGGACGTCACGATGCTCGAGCATCAGGCAGCCCGCGCAGGTTTCGGTCATGCCATAGCCTTCGCGGATCACCACGCCGCGATCGAACCAGGCGTGCAGCAGACTTTCGGGGACGCTTTCCGCCCCGCAGGCGGTCGTCTCCATCCGCGAGAAGTCGGTTGTCGCGAAATCGGCGTGCGCCTGCATGGCATTGAACATCGCCGGTACGCCAAGGAAGTGCGTCACGCCCAGCGCTGGATCGCCGAAATGGCCGAGCATCGCCCCAGCCTCGAAACCGCGCGCGACGACGACGGTTCCACCGAACCCCAGCGCGATCGTCGCATATCCAACCATTCCCCCGATGTGAAACAGCGGCATCGCGATCAAGGCGACCATCCGGTTGGTGGCGTTGGCCGCTCCGCCCGCTCCCGCCATGGTGTAGAAGAACTGGCGATGGTGGAACATCACCCCCTTGGGCGTCCCCGTCGTCCCCGAAGAGTACATAATCATGCAAAGATCATCGCCAGCTTGGGGCACAAAATCGTAAATCGGGTCCGCTGCGCTGATAGCGGGTTCGAGGCCACCCCCCTGCCCCAGTGGGTCCATCGCGATCCACAAGGCTACATCGGTCTGTTCCCGCAGCGCCGGGATGACCCCTGAGAGATCGGTATCATAGAACACTGCGCGCGAGCCGCTGTCGGTCACCATGAAGGCGAGTTCGTGCGCGGTCAGCCGAAAATTGAGCGGGGTCAGCACCACGCCGATCCGCCAGCAGGCGAACTGGATGTCCAGCATGTCGCTGGAATTCATCGACAGCAGCGCCACACGCTCTCCCCGCGCAATGCCGATCGCGCGCAAGTGCCCGGCGATCCGAGCGACCCGCTCGTGCATCTCGGCATGGGTATGGCGCCGACCGCTGTAAATGTCGTAGATCGCGACCTTGTCGGGAAAACGCCGCGCGTTCTCCGCGACCCAGTCGTAAACCATGAAGTCGATCACAATCGGCCTCTCCCCACTCCCAAGCACAGCATAGTGTCAACCTCGCGCGATGCGAGTCCGATCGCCAGAGCAGGTTATCTCGTCCTCCGGACGCAGGAGGTGCCCGGATTGACCGGTGGATTTTCCCGCACCGGGGATTGAGCCAGGTCAGCTCAACTGGTATCACTCGCAACCATCCCGGCGGCCGAACCCGCGCTCGGATCCTGGACCTCACATGGAGCTTTCCGATTACGGCCTGTCGCGGACCCGCGGGTTCCTCTCGCATTACGAAATCGACGAGATTGCGCTGCCCGCGGTGTTCGACCCCATCCTGATCGCCGCCGACGACCTGTCCGCGCTGCTCACCAGCGGCAGGGTGCGCCACTGGCTCGACCGCCTGCCCGATCCGGCAATCGAGGAATGGGCCGCCACCGCGCCTGAGGAGCAGGTCCGCACGGCAATGGTGCGCTACAGCTTCCTCGTCCAGGCTTATGTCTGGGGCGAGCCCGAGGCACCGCGCCACTTGCCCGCCAACCTCGCCCGCCCGATCGTCGCGCTGGCCGATAGGCTGGGCCAGGCACCGCTGCTGCCCTATTCTGGCTATGTCCTCGACAACTGGAGCCGGATCGACAAGTCCGGCCCGATCGCACTCGACAACATCCGGATGCACCAGAATTTCCTCGGCGGGATCGACGAGAACTGGTTCGTGCTGGTCCACGTCGCGATCGAGGCCGAGGCCGGGATGATCCTCGACTGCGCGATCGAACTGGTCAAGGCCGCCGCCGCGGGCGATGCGGCGCGCTGCGAAAACCTGCTCCACGAAACCGACCTGGCGTGGGAGCGGATCTACGCTGCGTTCAAGCGGATGACCGAGCGCTGCGATCCCTACGTCTACTTCAACCGCGTCCGTCCCTACATCCACGGTTGGGCCAACAACCCTGCTCTGAATGGCGGGCTGACCTACGAAGGCGTCGAGAAGTTTGGCGGCAAACCGCAGGCGCTGCGCGGCCAGACCGGCTCGCAATCGAGCATTGTTCCAGCCATGGACGCCATGCTCGGGGTCCGTCATTCGGACGACCCGCTCAAGCACTTCCTCGACGAACTCCACCACTATCGCCCGGTACCGCACCGCCGCTTCATCGAGGATTTGGGCGCGCGATCGACACTGCGCGGGTTCGTCGCCGAAGCCGGTT
>JANMQW010000445.1:0-1797 GCA_031370725.1 Novosphingobium sp. | reverse complement strand
GACCACTTGGGCGCTTCGACCGGCCCACGGGGCTTCAGATCGAGTTCGGTGGTACGATCCTGGATCAGCAGGCCTTGTTCGGAGAGCATGACGGCCACGGCTGCCGCATCGATCGGGCGACCGTAAAGATAACCTTGGCCCTTGAACTTGCCGATTGTGCGCAGTTCGTCGAGCACTTCGCGGCTTTCGATTCCCTCGGCGGTTATCGGCAGGTTCATCCCTTCGCCCAGCGAGGTGATCGACTTGACGATCGTCGAGGAATCCTTGCTTGCGTTGATCGACGAGACGAAGCTGCGATCGATCTTGATCCGGTCGAACGGCAACGAACGCAGTTGGGCAAGGCTGGAGTAACCGGTCCCGAAATCGTCGAGGCTGATTGTTACGCCTTGATTCTTGAGGCTGGTTATCAGCGAGCGGACCACGCCGATGTTCTCGTGCAAACAACTCTCGGTAATCTCGATCTCGAGTCGGCTGGCGGGGAAGTTGGCCTCGACCAGCAGCTTGAGGATGCGCTGGGCAAACCACGGATCGCGCAGCTGGATGGCCGAGATGTTGACCGAAAGCGTCAGCGAAGGCGCCCACGTCGAGGCATCGCGCAAGGCTTGGGCGATGAGGTGTTCGGACATGTCGGCGATTACGCCGATTTCTTCGGCGATCGGAATGAAGATGTCTGGGCTGACCAACCCCAGTGTGGGCGATTGCCAGCGCGCCAGCATTTCGAAGCCGACCAGATCGCCGGTCTCCAGATCGATCTGCTGCTCGTAAAACGGCACGAACTCGCCGCGCGACAGGCCACGGCGGATCCCGGTTTCCAGTTCGCTACGGAAGCGCAGCTCGTTGGCCATTTCCGGCTCGAACCAGTAATGGCAGTTCCGCCCCTGCTTTTTGGCGTGATACATCGCGATGTCGGCGTTGTGGAGCAGTGCCTGGGCATCGATCCGCCCATCGCCGCCGCGGGTCTTGTCGCTGCTCGCGATGCCGATCGAGATCGTCGTTTCCAGCGACAAACCGTCATGCTCGATGGGTTTGGCTACGGTTTCGAGCAGACGGTCGGCCAGACGGTCGATCGCAATCGGATTCGTGGGATCGAACACTACCACCGCCGCAAACTCGTCGCCACCCAGGCGGGCGAGGGCGCTTTCGGCAGGCAGCAGCCCGCCGACCCGCAGCGCGGCAGCGTTGAGCAGCGCGTCGCCCGCGACATGGCCGTTAAGGTCGTTGATCGTCTTGAAGTTGTCGAGATCGAACAGCAGGAAGGCAACCGCATGGCCGCGAATTTTGGCGGCGGCGAGCAGGTCGTCGGTCTTTGGTCCGACGCTGCGCCGGTTGAGACAGCCGGTGAGCGGATCGGTCAGCGCCAGGACGAAGGCGCGCTGCTCGGCCTCGCGGCGCTCGCCGACTTCGCGGGTCAGATCGCTATAGCGCCGCCAGCCGAAAATGATCAGCGCGACGTTGAGCAGCAGGGCATTGACCAGCATCGCGTCGGGCGCGCGCGCGCCCTGGGTCCAGGCCCGCACCACCTGGGGCAGCACGCTTCCCCCGGCGCCGACGAACATGATGATCGCGGCCACCGCGATGCCCAGCGCCACGATATCGCGCTGGGCGTTGCCGACCCGCGGTGAGGCGGCGTCCTGTCCGGTGACGAGGCCGTTCGCGGGTGGCGAGTTCGACAACTTGATATCCCCCAAGTCCATCGCAGCGCACTAGCCGAAACTGGGCTAACATAGGGTTAAGTGGTCTGCCGGAATGCAGGCGCCCCTTGCCAGCGGCCCGCGCGGCCACTAGGGGGCACTCCCA
>JANMQW010000410.1:0-1567 GCA_031370725.1 Novosphingobium sp. | reverse complement strand
TCGTTGACATGGACGATCCGTCGGTGCGAGTGCCCGCCCTCGCGGGTGAGGTGCAAATCCTCGCCTTCCGCGTTGAACGGCACCCCCAGCCGAACCAGTCGGTCGATCGCAAGCGGCGCGCGTTCGATCACGAATTCGACCGTCTCGATCCGGTTGAGCCCGGCTCCGGCAACCATCGTGTCCTTGATGTGGTTCTCGAACGTGTCGCCCGCATCGAGCACCGCCGCGATCCCGCCCTGCGCCCAGGCGGTCGATCCGCCGGTCAGCTCGCCCGTGGCCAGCACCAGCACCTTGCGGCTTGCGGCGAGCGCGAGGGCAGCGGTGAGGCCAGCGGCACCCGAGCCGATGATGATGACGTCGTGAGTCATTGACCCCCCTCCCGCTTGCGGGAGGGGCCGGGGGTGGGCGCGTCATGCAACGCGATGCGGATGGAAGTAATCACGCCTTCGACATTGCCGAGAACATCTGCGTTTTGAAAGCGCATTACGCGGTAACCGGCATCGCTCATGAATTTGTCTCGATAAATGTCAGGCTCGGGCGCGACATCGTGCGAATGGCCGTCCAGTTCCACAACCAGGTTGCACTCGCGGCAAAGAAAATCGGCGAAGAAGGGTCCGACTGGCATTTGCCGACTGAACTTTGCTCCGAGCTGAGAGCGCGACAGGAATTGCCAGAGTAGGCGCTCGGCAGGTGTGGCAGCATTACGCAGCTCGCGGGCGCGAATTGTGCTGCGTTCGCGGAACTTGCCTTCGCCGCTCACTCGCCCACCCCTAACCCCTCCCGCAAGCGGGAGGGGGACCTGGTTGCGCCATACGGAGCGAAAACTCCCCGCCCGCTTGCGGGAGGGGTTGGGGGTGGGCTGGTCAATATCACCGCTCTAAGCCGCAACCTTCGCCGCCGTTGTCAAACTCACGAACACATCCTCAAGATCGGCCTCGCGCGTGGTCACATCGACGATGGTCAGTCCTTGCGCCTGGACTTGCGCCATGACTTCGCCGGCGTTGCTCTTGTCCTTGTCGTAAGTGATTTCGATGGTGCGATCGCCTGCCGCCTCGCATTTGAGGAAGGCCGGGCTTGACGGCAGCTTGATGACGTCATCGGCGAGCGTCAGCACCACCACCTTTTCGCGCGCCATGCCGACCAGTTCGCGGGTCGGTTTGTTGGCAATCAGCTGCCCGTGGTTGATGATCGCAATCTGGTCGCAAAGCTGTTCAGCCTCTTCGAGGTAATGCGTGGTCAGCACCACGGTCACCCCGCCGGCGTTCAGTTCGGCGACCAGTTCCCACAGCTGCCGGCGCAGTTCGACATCGACCCCGGCGGTCGGCTCGTCCAGCACGATTACCGGCGGGGTGTGGACCAGCGCCTTGGAAATAAGCAGACGCCGTTTCATTCCGCCCGACAGCGTGCGGGCATAGGCATTGTGCTTGTCCGCCAGGTGAACCTGGCGCAGCAGCTCCATCGACTTGCGCTGCAGTTTGGGCACGCCGTAAAGCCCGGCCTGATTTTCCAGCACCTCGAAGGGCGTGAAGAACGGATCGAACACCACTTCCTGCGGGACAATACCGAT
>JANMQW010000389.1:0-2334 GCA_031370725.1 Novosphingobium sp. | reverse complement strand
CGCGGTCAGCGCGCCCAGCGCGGCGAGCGAAAACGCCAGCGCGGTCGGCCCGACCAGTTCGGACTGCGACAGGTCGAACACCTTGTGGAACAGATCGGGCAGCCAGAAAGTGAAGAACCACCAGAACATGTCGGTGATCGCCTTGGCCCCGGCGATCGCCCAGGTCTTGCGATCGGCCAGTGCGGCGCGATAACCCATAGTGGCCGGAGCCGCAGCCGCGCGCGGCAGTGGGCGTAAATTGCGCGTGCCGACGATCCAGAACGCCAGCCAGATGAAGCCGAGCGCCCCGGTGACGAGAAATGCCGCTTTCCACCCGAACGCGAGCGCGAACGGAACTACGGTCAACGGGGCGATTATGTTGCCCAGGTTGGGCGCGGTGTTGACGATCCCTATCGCCATCGTCCGCCGCTGAATCGGCAGATATTGCGCGGCGCTCTTGACCGCGGCGGGGGTGTTGACCGCCTCGGCCGCGACCAGCACCACCCGCGCGGTGACGAATTGGGTGACCGTCGCGGCAAAAGCGTGGCCCATCCCCGCCAGGCTCCAGATCGCCACCGCGGCGCCATAGGCAATGCGCACCCCGAAGCGATCGATCAGCCAGCCGACGAACAACAACGCGGCGGCGGCGGCCAACTGGCTGGCCGAGGCGAAGTGGGCGAATTCCGCATCGCCCCAGCCGTATTCCGCAGAAATCGTCGGCTTGAGCAGCGACAGCACCTGGCGATCGACATAATTGATGATCGTGCCAAAAAACAGCAGCGCGATCAGCAGGTTGCGCGTTCGTTCCAGCCCCGCATCGGGTGCTTCGCCGGGGTGTGAACCTTGCGCCAAATCCGCACTCCTCGCCGCCAGCACCTTGTCCCGGCGCTTGTTAGCTTGCACGGTAACGCTTCGTCGGGATAAGGGAAGCGGGAATATGACACCGCCGGACAGTCGCTCCTATCCTGCCCATGCCGGCGACCTGTTCGGCGAGTTGCACCTCAGCGTCGCGGAGACCGAGGCTGTCGCTGAGCGCGATCCGCTGTGGCCGGGCCTTGCAGTGTGCGGCACCGCCAGCCTGGCCGCGGCGTGGCTGTCCGAACACTATGGTTTTCCGATCATCCTGCTCGGCCTGCTCGTCGGTCTGGCGCTGAGCTTTTTGGGGCACGACCCGCGGATGCACCGCGGGCTCGATTTCGCCAGCCGCACGTTCCTGCGCATCGGAATCGTCGTGCTCGGCTTCCAAGTAACGTTGGCCCAGATCGGCGCGCTCGGCCCGGTGCCGTTCATGGCGTTGCTGGTGGTGATGGCGGCCGCATTCGCCGCTGCACTGATCGGCGCACGCCTCGCCGGGCAGGACCGCTTTGCCGGAATTCTCGCGGGCGGTGCCACCGCGATATGCGGAGCCTCGGCCGCGCTCGCGCTGTACGGCGTGATTGGCAAGGGTCGCCTGAGCCAGGCGCAGTTCGCGCTGACGCTCGTCGGGGTTTCGCTGGCGAGTGCGCTGGCGATGTCGATCTATCCGGTGCTCGCCGCCGAGCTCGGGCTCAACGATCGCCAGGCGGGGTTCCTGATCGGCGCCTCGATCCACGATGTCGCGCAGGCGATCGGCGGAGGCTACGCCTTCTCCGACGCCGCCGGCAGCCACGCAACCATCGTCAAACTGGCACGCGTCGCGCTGCTCGCGCCGGTGGTGGCGCTGGTCTCGCTGTGGATCGGACGCGGCGACCACCGGGGCGACGGCGCAGCGGCGGGCGGTCCGATCTGGCGGCGGCTGGCCCTGCCATGGTTCATCGTCGCGTTCCTTGCCACGCTGGCGCTCAACAGCGTGATCGCCCTGCCCGCGTCGTGGACCGCGGGTTTGCTTGGGTTGTCCAAGGGCCTGCTGCTGCTCGCGGTCACTGCCACCGCGATGCGCTCGCGGCTTGAACTGCTGCGTGACGAAGGCTGGCGAGCTACGATCCCGACGCTCGCCGCCACGCTCGCTTCGTTCGCCGCCGCACTGGCATTTGCGAAATGGCTGGTATGAGCGCACACGACCCTTACGACATCGCGGTCATCGGCGGCGGGATCAACGGCGCGGGGATTGCGCGCGATGCCGCCGGGCGCGGGGCCAAAGTGCTGCTGCTCGAACGCGGCGATCTGGCGCGCGGCACCTCGTCGGCCTCGACCAAGCTCATCCACGGCGGCCTGCGCTATCTCGAGCATTACGAGTTCGCGCTGGTGCGCGAGGCGCTGAGCGAGCGCGAACGGCTGTGGGCCATCGCCCCGCATGTGATCTGGCCGCTGCGCTTCGTGCTGCCGCATCGCAAAGGCCTGCGCCCGCGCTGGCTGCTGCGCGCCGGGCTGTTCCTC
>JANMQW010000383.1:0-2224 GCA_031370725.1 Novosphingobium sp. | reverse complement strand
GCCGACGCGTTCGGCTGGCGGCTGGCGTTCGTGCTGCTCGGACTGCCCGGCGTGCTCCATGCGGTGCTGATCTTCGCCACGGTGCGCGAGCCGCCGCGCGGGCGCTATGCGCTGGGCGGCGCGGCGGAGGCGGAGCAACGCCCGCTCTGCGTGACGATCAAACGGCTGCTGCGCAACAAGGTCTATCTCGGCGTGGTCGCCGGGTTCGCGGTGCAGATCATGATCGGCTATGCGCTGGCGATCTGGATGGCGCCGATCATGCTGCGCAATTTCGAGGTTTCGACCGGCACAGTCGGGCTGTTCCTGGGACTCGCATTTCTGGTCGGCGGAATACCCGGGCCGATTGGCGGCGGATTCCTGACCGACTGGCTGGTCCGCCGCGACGAGCGCTGGCGCGCATGGCTGCCGGGGCTGCTGGGGATCATTTGCCTGATCCCGCTGGCCTTCTGTCTTTTGGCGGGCGAGTTCTGGCTGTTCCTTGGGCTGTTCGCGGTCGCCTATGCAATCTTCGTCGCCACCCAGGCACCGATCCTGTCGCTGATGCAGCTCTCGCTCGACGCCAGCGAGCGCGCATTCGGCGTGGCGCTGGCGTTGTTCTTCAACAACCTGATCGGCCAGGCGCTAAGCGCAGCGGCAATCGGCGCGATGAGCGATGCGTTCAAACCCCAGTTGGGCGCAGCTTCGCTCAACCTGGCGGTGTTTATTGTCTGCGCCGCATCCGGCATCGCCGCGCTAGGCATATTCGCATGGACCGCGAGGCAGATACGGCTGGCGGCGGTCTAAGCCGCGTTATTGGCTGTCGCGCCAAACCGCCGCCGACGCGCGCTGGTTGGTCTGCTCGACCAACCGGGCAAGGTTGGGCGTTCCCTCGGGCAGTTTCCAGCCGACGGTAAAGCCGAATTGGATAAAGCAGAACACGATCAGGTCGGCGAGCGTGAAGCGACCGAGCGCGAGATGCTCGCGCGTACCCAGCTGTCCATCAAGCCACTGATATTTCTCGTTGGCGAGCGCGGTCATCTCGTCTGCCGCGGAAGGGCTGACCACGGTCATCCGCGGTTCGAACATCGGGCGCCCGCCGCCGCCGCGAAAACCCATTGTCATCGGCACAACCACGTCCTGGTCGAACCAGCGAACCCAGCGGCGGACTTCGGCACGTTCGAGCGGGGTGCGGCCGATCAGGTTGGGTTCGGGCTGCTGTTCTTCGAGGTATTCGCAGATCGTCCAGGATTCGGTCAGCAACGTGCCATCGTCCAGTTCGAGCACCGGGAGCGTCTGGAGCGGGTTCTTCGCGGTCAGCTCGGCCGATTTGCGATTCTCGCCGCCGATGATGTCGTAGTGGACACGCTCGACCTCGATTCCCTTCTCGATCAGGAACATCCGCACCAGGCGGGGATTGGGGCCAAGGCTGGAATGGAGTTTCATCGCGCATTCTCCCGATCGGACGTTGCTGCCGCCAAGCCTCTCCCTGCCATACCGCATGGCAAGGCGCGGCTCTTACTTTTGCTGATTACCCTGCTTCGGGCGATCCTCTAGTCCGTTACAACGAAAATCATGCGGGAGTGCGGACGATGGATCTGGGTCTCAAAGGCAAGAAAGTCATCATGAACGGCGGGGCACACGGGCTCGGCCTTGCCAGCCTCAAGCATTTCGTCGCCGAGGGCGCCGACGTCGCCTTCATGAGCCGCAAGGCCGAGAAGATCGAAGCCGCCAAGGCCGAGATTTCCGCCGCGGGTCCGGGCAAGGTCCACGGCGACGTGGTCGATCTCGCCGATGGCCCCGACGCCTACAAGGCCTGGCTGGCCAAGGCCCGCGACGCGCTGGGCGGGTGCGACATCTTCGTCCACATGGCGAGTTCGTCGGGCGCTGGCGCAACCGGCGACTGGCAGAAGACGCTCGACATGGACATCATGGCTGCGGTCAACGCGGTCGAGGTGCTGACCCCGGCGCTGGCCGAAAGCGGCAGCGGATCGATCGTCTTCATGTCATCGACCGCGGCGCTCGAAACCTTCATCGCCCCGCAAGCGTTCAACGCGCTCAAAGCCGCGCTGATCACCTACGGCTCGCAGCTCAGCCAGGCGCTCGCGGCGCAGAATATCCGCGTAAACTGCGTTTCGCCGGGCGCGATCTATTACGAGGATGGCAACTGGAACACGATCAAGCAGCACGTCCCCGCGCTGTTCGATTCGGTTCTCGCGAAGATGCCGATGGGCCGATACGGCGAGCC